>NZ_JBBCPK010000038.1:0-41271 GCF_037150775.1 Leclercia sp. M50 | reverse complement strand
GTTGCGGGTTCTGCCGCGGCAGCGGGAATATCCGGGCGCCAGGGGTCGACAGGCGCGGGCGCGTCATCAACCACCGGCTCAGCCACGACCACCGGCGCAGCGGCCTGTTCAGGCTCCGGCGCTTTCTCCGCCACGCCGCGCTGCTCAAGTGCCTCAATGCGCTGGCGAAGCCTGGCGATCTCCTGTTTCGCCGCCGTGCTTCGATTAAAGCCGATAACCGCAAGCACGGGCGCAACCACCAGCGCAAAAATCAGGAATATACAGCCAAAGATGTAAAGCTCGTCCATGTTTCCACCTTCACCGTTAACGATCCGTTAAGATTGACACAAATCGTTGCATTTACGCCATCTTAAAAGGTGGAAACCGTCCCGCCCGACATTAACTGCCGAACCAGACCGAGGCGGAGATCGCCGGTAGCGACAGTACGCCCTCCTGCGCCACCCCTTTCCCCTCTTTCAGCTGCCACTGTTTGACGTTGAGCAGCGGCGAGTCATCTATCACCACTTCGCAGGCATCGCCCCGGTTAATCGCCACCAGCACCCGCTGCTGGTTGTAGACGCGCATAAACACCACCACGTTGTCGTGGGCGTAGACCACCTGACAGCCGCCGTAGCGCAGGGCCTGGCTCTGCTTGCGCAGCTTAATCAGCCGCTGATAGAGCGCCAGTAGCGTCTGGTCCTGCTTTTCAGCCTCCCACGGGAAGGTCTTACGGCAGAAGGGGTCATTGTTGCCGTCGAGCCCCACCTCATCGCCGTAATAGATACAGGGCACTCCAGGCCAGGTAAACAGCCAGGTGACCGCCAGCGGCAGGCGGGCGACATCCTTACCGAGCAGCGACTTAAAGCGGGCGGTGTCATGGCTGTCGAGCTGGTTAAACATGCGTAGCTGCTGCTGATGCGACAGACTGGCGCGGTAGTTATCCATCCATTTTACGCAGGTTTCAGCGTCGATGTGCTGCGGATCGTAGGAGATGTCGGTGTTGGCAAGGAAGCCCCACAGCGGGAAGGTGAAGCCGCGGTAGTTCATCGCCGAATCTTCCGCGTCGGCCTGCAACCACTGGCGAGCGTCGCCAAAATGCTCGCCAAAGACGAAGGCCTCCGGATTGGCCAGCTTCGCCGAACGGGTGATCCCGGTGACATGCTGTAGATTATGGCGCGCCCCACCCTCTTCCCCGAGCATATGCACCACATCCAGCCGCCAGCCGTCCATACTCCACGGCGCTTTCAGCCAGTGACGAACAATACTCTCCTCGCCGCCGTAGATCTCGTTCACCACCCCTGACGACTGATAATCGAGCTTCGGCAGGCTGGCATAGCCCAGCCAGTCGAGGGCGCGGCCCTCGTCGTCAAAGCTGTACCAGTCGCGGTGGGGCGAGTCCGGGTTATGGCAGGCGCCGCCGGTTCCGCGGTTGTGGCGATCAAACCAGGCGTGGGAGTCCCCGCTGTGGTTAAACACCCCGTCCAGAATCAGGCGCATCCCCTCCCGTTGGGTATTTTCCCGCAGGCGTAACAGCGCCTCGTCGCCGCCAAACCGCTCATCCACGTGGCGGTAATCTTCGGTGTCGTATTTATGCACGCTGGGGGCGACAAACACCGGATTGAGATAGAGTGCCGTGATGCCGAGTTTTTTCAGCCAGGGCAGCTTTTCGCTAATGCCGTCGAGATCCCCGCCGTAAAAGGTGGAGCCCCCCGCCTGGGCGGTGACCGGTTCGTCCCACGCGCGGAAAATCGTCTCATGGCCTGCGGCATGGTGATAATACGTTTTGTCCAGCTCAGGGTTGCGCCGCTGGCTGCGGGCAAAGCGGTCCGGGAAGATCTGATAGAAGACCTGCTCCACCACCCACTGCGGCCCGGCATCCGGGTAATCAATGGCGAACTGCTCCAGCCGGGCGGGAGGAAAGCGGCTGAAGCCCTGCGGGGTGAACCACAGCTGGCGGTTATGCCAGAGCATTTTGAAGCTGTAGCGGTGCCGCGGCTGCCCTTTCGTCGTGTCAATGGTCGCCCGCCAGGCCGTCACGCCGGGCTGCGGCTGGCTGCGCTGCTTATGCATCGGCAGCGAGGTCTCTTCGTTATCGAATTCAGCGCGTAGCGTCACCCGCTCAGGCAGGTTTTCCCCTGTCAGCCACAGGGTAATGACAAGTTTGTCGTTGTTTTGTTTAACAAATGGGGCAACCGGCAGGTGCCATGCATTCAACATCTTTTATCCCCTTTCCCAGAAATGAGGCCACCTTGCCACAGGGTAGT
The DNA here is from genome assembly GCF_037150775.1 of Leclercia sp. M50. Classification (NCBI taxonomy): domain Bacteria; kingdom Pseudomonadati; phylum Pseudomonadota; class Gammaproteobacteria; order Enterobacterales; family Enterobacteriaceae; genus Leclercia; species Leclercia sp. M50. The sequence goes on along the minus strand of NZ_JBBCPK010000038.1, from coordinate 39,028 downwards.
TGATGTTCCCTCCTCATGGAGAGATTTATTGGGGGAGGAGAAAGGGGGAGGAGAAAAATGCCCGGCGTTTGCCGGGCATTTCGGTTACTGAGCTTCTGCTAACTGGCGCTCGCGGCGGCGTTTAAAGACCCACCCCACCAGCAACAGCGCAATCCACGCAAAGCCGACATACAACGAGATGCGGGTTTCCGGGTGGTAACCAATCAGGCCGATAATAAAGACCAGGAAGATCAGGCCAGCAACGGTAGTTGCCACGCCGCCCGGCACTTTAAACTTCAGCGCTTTTACCTCTTCAGGCGACAGACGGCGACGGAAGCCAATCTGCGACATCAGAATCATCATCCAGACCCAGACGGTGGCAAAGGTCGCCAGCGACGCGATCACCAGGAAGACATTCTCCGGCATGATGTAGTTGAGATAGACCGACAGCAGCAGCGCCACGGTCATCACCAGCACCGTCACCCACGGCGTGCCGCGGCTGGAGGTTTTGGCGAAGGCCTTCGGCGCACTGCCCTGCTCGGCCATACCATGCAGCATACGCCCCACGCCGAACACGTCGGCATTGATAGCGGAGAGCGATGCGGTGAGCACCACGAAGTTCAGAATACTGGCGGCGAAGGTGATCCCCAGATGCTGGAAGGTCAGCACAAACGGGCTACCGTTCGTGCCCACCTGGTTCCACGGATAGATGGACATGATCACAAACAGCGTGCCCACGTAGAAGACCAGGATACGCATCGGTACCGAATTAATGGCGCGCGGAATAGACTTCTCCGGATCTTTCGCTTCCCCGGCGGTGATACCGATAATTTCGATCCCGCCGTAGGCAAACATCACCATCTGCAGCGACATCACCATGCCTATCCAGCCGTTACTGAAGAAGCCGCCGTTACTCCACAGGTTATGGATGCCGGTTGGTTCGCCGCCGTTGCCGATACCCCAGATAATGATGCCAATACCGGCGGCAATCATGATGATGATGGTGGCCACTTTAAAGAAGGAGAACCAGAACTCCAGTTCGCCAAACACCTTCACGCTCATCAGGTTGATGGCGCAGATGATCAGCACCACGCTGAGCACCCAGATCCAGTGCGGGACCGCCGGGAACCAGACGCCCATATAGATGCCGAAGGCCGTTACGTCGGCAATGGCGACAATCAGGATTTCGAAGCAGTAGGTCCAGCCGGTGATATAGCCCGCCAGTGGGCCTAAGTTGTCTTGCGCATAGCGGGAGAAGGAGCTGGCTGAGGGGTTATGAACGGACATCTCCCCCAGCGCGCGCATGATGATGTAAGCGGCAACACCGCCGATAAGATACGCCAGCAAAACGCTGGGACCGGCCATTTTGATGGCATCTGCCGAGCCATAAAAAAGACCAGTACCGATCGCAGAACCCAGCGCCATAAAGCGGATGTGGCGGGCGGTAAGGCCCCGCTTCAGTTTGTTAGAGCTTTCCATTTACGTCTTGCCATTCAACACAAAAAAAACAAAAAACCACGGGGCCATAAGCCCCGTGGTTGAACATTTATCCGTTGATTAGTGCGCGTTCGACGTTACCCGACGCCCCGCAGCACGATCCCAGATTACGGCCAGAACCAGTGCAACAACGGTAGGCATCAACCAGGCCAGGCCCTGTTCGGACAGCGGCAGACGCTGTGTCCAGGCAGGGAGCGTATCGCCAATAGCCGATGCTTTGATGCCGTCAAGGATACCAAAAAGCAGGCTAATAAACATGGCCGGGGCAATAATTCGGGAAGAATTATTCCACCAACCGCGGGTGAAGCTCAGCACCACCAGCACGATACACGGCGGGTAGATGGCCGTCAGCACCGGAATGGAGACCTGGATCAGGTGGCTCAGACCGAGGTTAGAGACCGCCATGGAGAAGATACCGAGGATGAACACCAGCGTACGGTAAGAGAGCGGCAGATACTGGGCAAAGAACTCGGCGCAGGCGCAGGTCAGGCCCACCGCCGTCACCAGACAGGCCAGGAAGATCAGGATCGCCAGCAGGAAGCTCCCCGAACCGCCGAAGGTGTTCTGAACATAGGCATGCAGGATAGCCGCGCCGTTTGCGCTCTGGTCTACCAGGGCCGCGCTGTCAGAACCCAGACGGAACAACGCCAGATAGAGCAATGTCAGGCCTACGCCCGCAATCAGACCCGCCCAGATGGTGTAGCGGGTCAGCAGACGCGCTTCGGTCACGCCGCGGGAACGGGCGGCGTTCACAATGACGATACCAAACACCATCGCGCCCAGGGTATCCATGGTCAGGTAGCCGTTCACAAAGCCGTTAGAGAACGCGGCATTTTTGTAGGCGTCCATTGCATCGCTGATCGGGCCGGCAGGCCAGATAACGGCAGCCACGGCCAGCACAATCAGGGCCACGATTTTCAGCGGCGCGAGGAAGTTACCCACGGTATCCAGCAGCTTGCCCGGATAGAGGGAGACCAGAATCACCAGAGCAAAGTAGATGAGGCTATAGATCAACAGCGGCATAGCGCCGTCGCCGGTCAGCGGAGCGATACCCACTTCAAAGGAGACGGTCGCGGTACGCGGGGTGGCAAACAGCGGGCCGACGGCCAGATAGCAGACGGTTGCCAGCAGAATACCTGCGACTTTCCCGATAGGGGTGCTCAGGCTATCCACGCCGCCGCCAACTTTCGCCAGCGCAACGACGGTCAGCACCGGCAGGCCAACCGCGGTAATTAAAAAGCCAATCGCAGCGGTCCAGACGTGTTCACCCGCCTGTAAGCCAACCATTGGAGGAAAGATGATGTTGCCAGCGCCAACGAACAGCGCAAATGTCATAAAGCCCAGCGCGATGATGTCGCGCGATTTCAATTGATGGGTCATAAAACCTTACTGCCTGTGGATGTGGTGTTGAAAACGTTGAATTTTTCGCTATCCGTTGCGGAACAAAACAGCGGAAAAAATGTGCAACCTCAGCGGGAAATGCTTCCCTACCGGCGTGGAGAAGAATAGTTTTTCGATTTACCACGCAAATACAGTCTGTCCGACGATATCAGGGTGGCAATTTAAACGCTTATAACGTTTAAAGGCAATATGGGATCTCAAAACCAGAACAATATGCCAACTCGAAAGTTAGAAGTGGGATAATAAACCATTTATAAGAAAAACTCATGGCTAATCATGCGAACAAAAAAGCAACAGGCGTATAATATTTATTCGCGCTTCGCTGAACTGCAAAGCAAACAGGCCAGCATTGGCTGGCCTGTGGCAATTTCTGATTACAGTGACGCCGTCAGGCGCTGTTACTGGCAATCAAACGTTCCGGGATCACAAAGCTAAAACGCGTACTTTTCCCCGGCGTACTGACGATATCCAGGCGGCTGTCGTGGTGATTAATGGCGTGTTTAACAATCGCCAGCCCCAGGCCACTGCCCCCCGTCTGCCGGGAGCGCGCCTTATCCACCCGGTAAAAACGCTCGGTAAGACGCGGAATATGCTCCGGGCCGATACCGGGACCATCGTCTTCCACGCTGAACTCCGCTCCCGTTGGCGCATGCTGCCAGCGCACGGTGATGTGGGTGCCGGGCGGGGTATGATTCACCGCGTTATAGACCAGGTTAGAGATGGCGCTTCGCAGCTCGTCGGTACTGCCGCGTACTTTGAGGCTGTTATCCACCTCGAAGGTAAGCTGGTGCTGCTGCTGGCTTAAGGTCTGCGCTTCGCGCTCCAGCATCCGCAGCATCATCGGCACGTCGATGGTTTCATTCAGCGCCAGGGTTGGCGCCGCCTCAATGCGGGAGAGGGTCAGCAGCTGCTTCACCAGCCCTTCCATGCGCTGCGTCTGCTCGCGCATGGTGTGCAGCGCTTTTTCCCGCGGCGCGCCTTCCAGCGTCTGCTCCTGCATCATCTCCAGATAGCCCTGCAATACCGTCAGCGGGGTGCGCAGCTCGTGGCTGACGTTGGCGAAGAAATTGCGCCGCGCCCCTTCAAGCTGGTGCATTTGCGTCACATCCCGCGCCACCATCAGCCACTGCTGGTCGCTGTAGGGCATCACGCGGATCTCCAGATGGCGGCCGTTGTTCATGACCAGATTGTGCGGGCGAGTAAAATCGCGTTTTTTCAGATACTGGGCGAACTCCGGATAACGCAGGAGGTTGAGGATATTCTGCCCGTTATCATCCGGCCAGCGCAGGCCCAGCAACTGCTGCGCCAGTCCGTTACACCAGAACATCGCGCCCTCTTCGGTGGTCAATACCACCGCATCCGGCAGCGATTCGGCGCCGCTGCGAAAGCGTTTGATCAGGCTGCCCAGCTCGCGTCGGCGTTTTTTATTACGCATCTGCATCTGGTGCAGGCCATACAGGAGGGGTTCCCAGCTGCCGCTTCCTGGCGGCGGGGTCATACTTCTGTCAACCCATAGCCACCATGAGAGGCGGAGCAGATTCCAGAAGTGCCAGATCAGCAATCCCGTGACTGCCGCCAGCAAAAACCAGGGTAAATAACCGATTACGGCCCCGAGGATCAGGGCCGGAATACAGCAGAGTATCAGTTCAAAACAGAGCCTTTTCCATGACAGCCGTTCCAGCACGCGTCACACTCCTGTCATTGTTCAGAAACGGGTTGAGAAACGATAACCCGTGCCGCGGACGGTCTGCACCATGCGATCGTGACCGCTGGTTTCAAGTGCCTTGCGCAAACGGCGGATATGAACATCAACCGTGCGATCTTCCACATAGACGTTAGTGCCCCAGACATTGTTGAGCAACTGCTCGCGGCTATAGACGCGTTCCGGGTGGGTCATGAAAAAGTGCAACAGTTTGAATTCCGTTGGTCCCATATCGAGGGGATTTTCACCGGTCATCACGCGGTGCGAGGTAGGGTCCAGACTCAGCCCCTGCATCTCAATCACCTCTTCCACCGCCATCGGTGAAATACGGCGCATTACGGCTTTAATGCGCGCCACCAGCTCTTTCGGGGAAAACGGTTTGGTAATGTAGTCATCCGCGCCGGTCTCCAGACCGCGAACGCGATCTTCCTCTTCGCCGCGGGCCGTTAACATCATCACCGGAATATCGCGGGTTAACGCTTCACGTTTAATATGTTTGATGAATTGCAGGCCAGAGCCGCCAGGCAGCATCCAGTCGAGCAGGATCAGATCGGGCCAGGGTTCGTTGAGCTGGTTCACCGCGCTGTCGTAATCTTCGGCCTCTATCGGTTGAAAGCCATTTTGTTCGAGCACGAAACAGACCATTTCGCGAATGGGTGCTTCATCTTCTACGACCAGAATACGTCTCGCCATACTTAGCCCTGTCTTATTAAGGTTACATGTTTGTAATACGGCGTCATTATGCGTCAGATTTATGACAGATTTATGAAAAACGCGCCCGCTCATAAAGGCAAGCCGTTGTTTTATGGCAGCCCCGATTGTAGCGGTTATCTTCCTCCCCCTGAAAGTTTATAATCCCGCTAACCATTTTTTGCCACGGATCTGTTATGCGCATACTTCACACCTCGGACTGGCACCTGGGACAAAATTTTTACAGTAAAAGCCGCGCCGCCGAACATGAAGCGTTTCTCAACTGGCTGCTTGAGATGGCGCAATCGCATGACGTGGATGCCATCCTCGTGGCCGGGGATATTTTTGATACCGGCTCGCCGCCCAGCTACGCGCGCGAGCTCTATAACCGTTTCGTGGTCAATCTGCAAAAAACCGGCTGCCATCTGGTGATTGTGGCCGGCAACCATGATTCCGTCGCCACGCTGAACGAATCCCGTGAGATTCTGGCGTTTCTCAACACCACAGTGGTCGCCAGCGCCGGACATGGGCCGCAAATTCTGACCCGACGCGACGGCACCCCCGGCGCGGTACTCTGCCCGATCCCGTTTTTACGCCCCCGGGACGTGGTGCGAAGCCAGGCGGGCCTCTCCGGGCTTGAGAAACAGCAGCAGCTGTTGCAGGCCATTACCCACTATTATGCCGAGCAATATACCCAGGCCTGCGCGCTTCGCGGCGACAGCGTACTGCCGATTATCGCCACCGGGCATCTCACCACCGTCGGCGCCAGTAAAAGTGACGCGGTACGTGACATCTATATCGGTACGCTGGATGCGTTTCCCGCCCAGCATTTCCCGGCCGCTGACTATATAGCGCTGGGTCATATCCACCGGGCGCAGATGATTGGCGGTTGCGAACATATCCGCTACTGCGGCTCCCCTATCCCCCTCAGCTTTGATGAAACCGGCAAAAGCAAATGCGTTCATCTGGTGAGTTTCGACCAGGGCAAGCTCAGCAGCGTCGAATCGCTTGAGGTACCCATTACCCAGCCGCTGGCGGTGCTGAAGGGCGATCTGGCGGCGATCACCGCCCAGCTTGAGCAGTGGCGCGGCGTGGAGCAGACGCCTCCCGTCTGGCTGGATATCGAGCTCACCACCGAGGAGTACCTGCACGATATGCAGCGTAAGATCCAGCAGCTGACGGACGATCTGCCGGTAGAGGTCCTGCTGGTGCGGCGCAGTCGCGAGCAGCGCGAGAGAAGCCTTGCCAGCAACCTGCGTGAAACCCTCAGCGAGCTGCGGGTTGAGGAGGTTTTTGAGCGCCGACTCGCCCAGGAAACCCTGGATGATACCCAGCGGGCCCGGCTAAACGAGCTGTTCAGCCACACGATCCACGCCCTCAGCAATGAAGAGGATGAGGCATGAAAATTCTCAGCCTGCGCCTGAAAAACCTTAACTCGCTCAAGGGCGAATGGAAAATCGACTTTACCGCCGAACCCTTCCTCAGCAATGGCCTGTTTGCTATCACCGGCCCAACCGGCGCCGGGAAAACCACCCTGCTGGATGCCATCTGCCTGGCGCTTTACCACGAGACGCCGCGCCTGAATACGGTCTCGCAATCGCAAAACGATCTGATGACCCGCGACACCGCCGAGTGCCTCGCCGAGGTCGAGTTTGAAGTCAAAGGGGTAGCTTATCGTGCATTCTGGAGCCAGAACCGGGCGCGCAACCAGCCGGACGGCAACCTGCAGGTGCCCCGCGTGGAGCTCGCCCAGTGCAAGGACGGTAAGATCCTCGCAGATAAAGTGAAGGACAAGCTGGAGCTGGTTGCCTCTCTGACCGGGCTGGACTATGACCGCTTTACCCGCTCGATGCTCTTATCCCAGGGGCAATTCGCCGCCTTTCTGAACGCCAAACCGAAAGAGCGCGCCGAACTGCTCGAGGAGCTGACCGGCACGGAAATCTACGGCCAGATCTCCGCCATGGTGTTTGAAAAACATAAGGCGGCACGCAGCGAGCTGGAGAAGCGCCAGGCCCAGGCGGCCGGCGTGGTGTTGCTCAGCGAAGAGCAGCTACAGCAGCTTCAGCAAGGTTTGCAGGTACTTACTGACGAAGAAGCGCAACTGCTGGCGCAGCAGCAGGGAATCCAGAAGGATTATCAATGGCTTACCCGCCACGATGAGCTGGTGCGGGAGCAACAGCGATCGAAGGCCGCGCAGCAGCAGGCGCAGCAGGCCCTGACGGACGCCACGCCGGAGCTGGAAAAACTGCATCTCGCCCAGCCTGCGGCCCTGCTGCGCCCGCACTGGGAGCGGCAGCAGGAGCAGCTTGCCCAGCTTTCGCAGACGGAACAGCAGATGCTGGATGTGAATACTCGCTTACAGTCCAGTACGGCGCTGCGTTCAGGTATTCGTAACGGGGCGCTGCGCACGCACGACAGGCTGCAAACCGAGATGACTGCACTCACCCAGTGGCTTACCGACCACGACCGCTTCCGCCAGTGGGGCCAGGAGATTGCAGGCTGGCGCGCCCACTTCACCCAGCTTAATCGCGATAAAACCCAGATCGCGACGCTGACCGGCCGTATCACGGCGTTACGCCAGAAGCTGGCGGGATTACCGGAGAGCGCTCTCACCCTTACCGCAGAACAGACCGCCAGCGAGATGGCACTCCAGACGCAGTCCCGCGCGGAACGCCAGCGCCTGACTATCCTGCATGCCCGCTATCAGCCTCTGCAACAGCGATCGCGGCAAACTCGCGAAAGCGTGCAAAAGGCCCAGGCCGAGCTGGCAAAACTGAACGAAACCCTGACGCTACGCCGCCAGCAGTACAAAGAGAAAAACCAGCACTATCTCGATCTCAAAACCTTATGTGAGCAGGAAGAGAAGATTAAGAAGCTGGAGAGCTACCGGGCGGAACTGGAGGCCGGAAAGCCCTGCCTGCTCTGCGGCTCTACCGAACATCCGGCCATTGCCCAATACCAGGCCCTGGCGCTCACCGGAAACCAACGCCGCCGGGATGCGATGGAAAAGGAGGTCGCCGCACTCAAAGAGGAAGGCCTGCTGGTTCTGGGGCAGGTAAATGCGCTAAACAGCCAGCTTCAGCGCGAAACAAGCGAAGCGCAGACGCTCTCTCAGGATGAGCAAGCGCTCACTAAAGAGTGGAATGCGGTGTGTGAAACCCTCTCTGTGCAGTTGAACATTCAGGACGACATCGCCCCGTGGCTGGCTAAACAGGAGCAGTACGAACAGCAGCTTTACCAGTTGAGCCAGCGCCTGACCCTGCAAAGCCAGCTGAGCGAAGAGGAAGCCCAGCTTCAGCTTTACCAGCAGCAGCTTCTGGCAACGCGCACGGCCATGGCGCAAACGCTTCATGCCCTGTCGCTGGCGTCGCCAGAGGACGGTACCGAGTCGGCCTGGCTTGCGGAACGGGAAAAAGAGTCGCTGGCCTGGCAGGAGCGGCAGGCTCAGCACAGCGCCCTGCGGGAGCGCATCACCGCCCTGGCACCGCTGCTGGAGACCCTTCCGGCAACAGATTCCACCCAGGCGGAAAGTGCGATCCCGGATAACTGGCGCGAAATCCATACCGAGTGCGTCTCCCTGCAAAGCCAGCTCGCCACGCTGCAGCAGCAGTACACGCTGGAAAGCGAACGTTTACAACAATCGCAGGCGCAGTTTGCCGCCGCGCTGGCTGCCAGCATCTTTAGCGATCGGGAGACATTTCTGGCGGCCCTGCTGGATGGCGATACGGTTCGGCGTCTGGAGCAGTTGAAACAGACTCTGGAGAATCAGATCCAGCAGACCACGGCCCTGCTTCAGCAGGCCGGTCAACGACTGAACGAACATCTGGAACAACGTCCGGCGGGCCTGACGACGGACGCGCCGGCCCTGCAGGAACAGCTTCAGCAGCTCGGCCTGAAACTGCGGGAAAACACCACCCGCCAGGGGGAGATCCGCCAGCAGCTTAAACAGGACAGCGACAATCGCCAGCACCAGCAGGCACTGATGCAACAAATTGAGGAGGCGGCCCGCCTGGCGGATGACTGGGGTTATCTTAATGCGCTGATCGGTTCCAAAGAGGGGGATCGCTTCCGTAAGTTTGCCCAGGGCTTAACTCTCGACAACCTGGTATGGCTCGCCAACCAGCAGCTGATGCGTCTGCATGGCCGCTACCTGCTGCAACGCAAGGCCAGCGACGCGCTGGAGCTGGAGGTGATGGATACCTGGCAGGCGGATGCCGTGCGCGATACCCGCACCCTCTCCGGCGGCGAAAGTTTTCTGGTAAGCCTGGCGCTGGCGCTGGCGCTTTCCGACCTGGTGAGCCACAAAACGCAAATTGATTCGCTGTTCCTCGACGAGGGCTTCGGCACCCTGGACAGCGAAACGCTGGATACCGCCCTGGACGCGCTGGATGCGCTGAATGCCAGCGGCAAAACCATTGGGGTGATCAGCCACGTCGAGGCGATGAAGGAGCGCATCCCGGTGCAGATCAAAGTGAAGAAGATTAACGGGCTGGGGTACAGCAGGCTGGATAAAGAGTTTGCTGTTTTGTAAGCCGGGAGCGCTACGCGTCACCCGGCTTTTGCCCTGTCAGTTTGGCCACAGCCAGGCTGCGCCGCGTACGCCGCTGGAGTCGCCGTGCACCGCTTTACGGATCGGGGTTTCGCATTCGCCGCCAAACACCCACTGCTTCACCAGCTGGGGAACGGTGCTATAGAGACGGTCAACGTTGCTCATGCCGCCGCCCAGGACGATCACATCCGGGTCGAGAATGTTCACCACGTGCGCCAGCGACTTCGCCAGCCGCATTTCATAGCGGCTGAGCGCCAGCTCCGCGACGGCGTCCTGCTCTTCCACCAGGCGCATGATCTCGTTGCCTTTTAGCGGATGCCCGCTCAGACGACGGTAATCGGTGGCGAAGCCGGTGCCGGAGATAAAGGTCTCGATACAGCCCTGTTTACCGCAGTAGCACGGCACTTCAGCGCGGTACTTCAGTTCGTCTTCATCCATCCACGGCAGCGGATTGTGTCCCCACTCGCCAGCCGTGCCGTTGCCGCCAATATGGGCGCGGCCGCCAAAGGCCACGCCTGCGCCGCAGCCGGTACCGATGATCACCGCAAATACGGTCTGTGCCCCCGCCGCGGCGCCGTCGATGGCCTCTGACACCGCCAGGCAGTTGGCGTCGTTCGCCAGCCGGACTTCACGGTTCAGGCGCTGGCTTAAATCGCGGTCAAAAGGCTGGCCGTTAAGCCAGGTCGAGTTGGCGTTTTTCACCACCCCGGTATAGGGCGAAATCGACCCCGGGATCCCCATACCGACCGTGCCGGTCTGGCCGGTGGCCTTTTCGGCCATCTCCACCAGAGTAGCGATGGTTTCAATGGTCTGCCGGTAGTCGTCACGCGGGGTAGGGAGGCGATGGCGGAACAGCTGCTCCCCCTGCTCGCCAAGGGCAATGACTTCTGTTTTCGTGCCGCCGAGATCAATACCAATTCGCACAGAACGTTCCTCATTATTTTGATTATCAACAGAGTAGAAGCCTGCTACCCGATTAGCAATGCAAGCGATGCGACAATTCGCTATCATGCCTGCTGAATTAAACGACAAGACCGTGGAAATTATCATGCTGTGGTTCAAAAATTTGATGGTTTACCGTCTCAGCCGCGATATCGAACTGCGTGCAGACGAGATGGAAAAACAGTTAGACCTTTACGCATTTACCCCGTGTGGCAGCCAGGATATGGCCAAAACCGGATGGGTTCCGCCTATGGGATCACAGAGCGATGCGCTGACCCACACTACCAATGGTCAAATCATCATCTGCGCGCGTAAGGAAGAGAAGATCCTGCCGACGCCAGTGGTGAAGCAGGCGCTGGAAGCCAAAATTTTTAAGCTGGAAGCCGAACAGGGCCGTAAGCTGAAAAAAACTGAGAAAGATTCGCTGAAAGACGAAGTGCTGCACTCCCTGCTGCCGCGCGCCTTTAGCCGCTTCAGCCAGACAATGATGTGGATCGACACGGTTAACGGCCTGATTATGGTCGACTGCGCCAGCGCCAAAAAAGCAGAAGATACTCTGGCGTTACTGCGTAAAAGCCTCGGTTCGCTGCCGGTGGTGCCGCTGACGATGGAAAACCCGATCGAGCTGACCCTCACCGAGTGGGTACGGGGCAACAACGTCCCGCAGGGCTTCCAACTGCTGGACGAAGCCGAGCTGAAAGCGATCCTGGAAGATGGGGGCGTGATCCGCGCCAAAAAGCAGGAGCTGGTCAGCGATGAAATCGCCGTGCATATCGAAGCTGGCAAACTGGTGACCAAGCTGGCCCTCGACTGGCAGCAGCGCATTCAGTTCATGATGTGTGACGATGGCTCGATCAAGCGTCTGAAGTTTTCTGACGAGCTGCGCGATCAGAACGACGATATCGACCGGGACGACTATGCCCAGCGTTTTGATGCTGACTTAATTCTGATGACGGGTGAACTGGCGGCGTTGATTAAGAGCGTAGTAGAAGGATTGGGCGGCGAAGCACAGCGTTAATGCTTCATACAAGAGATCGGAGCCGGGTTAACCCGGCTCTTTTTTTACAGATAACGACACAGATAAGAGGCAGGTTCCGCAACCTGCAGATGGAATTCGCTGTGGCCTGGCACGTTGAAAACATCGCCCGGGTTATAGACTTTCCACTCCGTTTCCCCCGGCAGTAACACTTTGAGCGAACCGCTCACCACGGTCATCTCTTCTGGCTGCGCGGTACCGAAGGCGTACTCCCCCTCTTCCATTACGCCAACACTGGCGCGGCCAGTAATGCTACTGGTAAAACCGATGGACTTCACTTTACCGGAAAAGTATTCATTAGTCTGAAGCATGGACTGGTCCTTATTGTCGTTGGTTGTCAATCCAATATAGGGGTGACACTCCGTACCTGTCACGCAAAATCATCAGACAAGCAATTCCGAGGCCAGCCGGGCCACCAGCACGTTTGATAACAGCACCGGCACGTCCAGGTGTTTTTGCAGTAAATCACGGTGATGTTGATGAAAACCAAGACAATCGAGCATCAGGACATCTGCGCCGCGGGCCAGCAGATCGCGCCCGGCGTCGATCAGTTTCTCTTCGCTATCCCAGAAAGGATTGGCTACAGCAAGCAGCGGCGCCTTAACCAGGCACTGCCATTTGCGGGACTGGTTCTCCATCAGCTCAGGGATCGGCACGAGCACCCCCACCTGATGGCCATCGACAATCGATCCGACCAGCGGCGGGATGATCCGCGTCGGCTCAAGCAAAATCGCATTGCGGGCGACGAGGCCAGTGATGGGCGCGGTGCTCATCAGCAGGATCACCTCATAGCCCTGGTTATCGAGCACTTCGATCACGCCTTGCAGGGCGCACGCGATCTTCGGCAACGAGACGTTTCCCAGCTCGCCGTCGCTGAGCAGGGTAGGCAGCTGCGCCTCGCCCGGTTCAGGGGCGTAGTCTTCCATGACCTCTTCCCGGCTCAGCGTACCGAGCAAACTGTGATGCGTAATTTGTTGCGCAGAAATATGCTCCGTTAAGAGCGGTAGTACTTCGCTTACCGGGACTACCCCAATCGTGAGGATCGCCAATGTTGCCTTCATCGTTCTCGCCTTTCTATACAACCACTACCGTGACACAGATACAGGCACACTTCGCTGTTCAGGAAAAAGTGCTGAAAAGCGTAGCAGCAGATTCAACCGCTGGAATGTAAAGATCCACGTGCCTGACAGAATGTGTCTGTTAAACCTGAACATTACCCTCCGTTTAATGTTTACGCTTTTTGAATAGTGTGATTACGGTACGGTTTTGACCGTATTCAGATTTAATTCAGGCTTTATCGGGATCTTCGTAGCGCACTTTCGCATCCTTCGCTTCCTGCTCCGTTTCATGTTCACTGATCAGTGAATCCGGTTTCGGGTGGTCAGCACGCAGCTGATACCAGGTGACAGTCTTGCCCGTTGCGCCTTTCTCAACGGCAACAATACGGGCTTCACGCGGATAGGGAGGTCTGGTTGGCATAGTTCATCCTTTATTTTATTAGGTTGGCTGAACTATCAGTATAGACATCAGTTAGCTGGCGCATGCCAGATGAAGCGCAGCGACGATATTTTGCACCACTTGCGCAGGAGGAAGGGAGGCGTCCACCACGTGGTGAGCGGCTTCGCGATAGAGCGCATCAAGCTCCGCCAGCACTGCGCTCACCTCTTCGCTGATAGGTTTGCCGGTCAGGGTTGGGCGCTGTCCCTCTTCTGGCGAGGCTTCGAGACGCCCGACCAGCACCGGCACCGGGGCACAAAGATAGATCACCCGGCCCTTTTCACGCATAAACTGACGGTTGTAAGCGGACAAAATAATGCCGCCGCCGGTGGCGATAATGCCGGAGCCTGCGGTCACCGCCTCGAGGGTCGCCGTTTCGCGGGCGCGAAAACTCTCCCACCCTTCCTGCTCAACAATCTCAGCGATGCTTTGCCCGGCATGGGTCTGTAGCCAGTGATCGGTATCGACAAATTCACTCTGACACAGACGAGCCAGTTCAAGACCGACGGTGGTTTTGCCACAGCCGCGGGGGCCAATTAAAAAAATAGGCTGGGTCATGACCAGGTGTTCCCTTTGATGCCGCGCGCATGCGGTGCGTGAAGTCGAAAAGAGTGCAATGATACCATTAAGCTAGTACACGCGTTAACCGTAAAATAATTATTACATCAGGCGTGATGTTAAACTGACAGTTAAGTCAACCCAAGAGATAACGAGGGTTATCCTGTAAAGAAAAAATTGCACTGAACGGTGCGCTCACCTTACCTGAACCCACCCGCCGTTGACAACCCCGGATTGCGGTAATAATGACCAAAACCGCTCACGCAGCGATGATTACCCCTGGCGGCGCTTCACTTCCAGCAGCCATTTGTCCAGCTCGGCGGCGAACTGCTGCCTGTCGCGCTGGGAGATGCTGTCCGGCCCGCCGGTCTGCACGCCGCTGGCGCGCATCGTGTCCATAAAATCACGCATCGTCAGCTTTTCACGGATAGTAGCTGGCGAATAACGCTCGCCGCGCGGATTGAGCGCTGCGGCCCCTTTCTCCAGCACCTCCGCCGCCAGTGGAATATCGGCGGTGATCACCAGATCGTCCGCGCTGCACAGGCGTACAATTTCGTTATCGGCCACATCAAAGCCGGCCGGTACGCGCAAGGAACGGATAAATCGGGACGGCGGCACGCGCAGGTTCTGGTTCGCCACCAGCGTCAGCGGCATCTGTACGCGCTCGGCAGCACGAAACAGGATCTCTTTAATCACATTGGGACACGCATCGGCATCCACCCAAATCGCCATCTTCTCTCTCCGGCATATAATACTGCGTAACAAAACCTGATAGGCTAAAGTGCCACAATCATAACAAAGTTTAAGAGGGAGACGTGATGGAGAAGAAAATCGGTTTTATCGGCTGCGGTAATATGGGCAAAGCCATTCTCGGCGGTCTGATTGCCAGCGGTCAGGTGCAGCCTGGCCAGATTTGGGTCTACACCCCATCACCGGACAAGGTCGCCGCCCTGCACGATCGGTACGGGATTAACGCCGCGCAAAGCGCCCAGGAAGTGGCCCAGGTGGCCGATATCGTCTTCGGCGCGGTGAAGCCGAACATGATGGTGAAAGTCCTGAGCGATATCACCTCCAGCCTCAATAAAGAGACGCTGGTGGTCTCTATCGCGGCAGGCATCACCCTCGATCAGCTGGCGCGCGCGCTGGGCCACGACCGTAAAATCGTCCGCGCCATGCCCAACACGCCGTCGCTGGTAAAAGCGGGCATGACCTCTATCACCCCTAACGCGCTGGTGACCCCCGAAGAGGTTGCCGATGTCGTCAATATTTTCCGCTGCTTCGGAGAGGCCGAAGTGATTGCCGAGGCGATGATCCACCCGGTGGTGGGCGTCAGCGGTTCAGCGCCCGCCTACGTGTTTATGTTTATCGAAGCGATGGCAGATGCCGCGGTGCTGGGCGGGATGCCGCGCGCGCAGGCCTATAAATTTGCGGCGCAGGCGGTAATGGGCTCCGCCAAAATGGTGCTGGAAACCGGCAAACATCCGGGCGAACTGAAAGATATGGTTTGCTCTCCGGGCGGCACAACCATTGAAGCGGTGCGGGTGCTGGAGGAGCGCGGTTTCCGGGCAGCGGTCATTGAAGCCATGAACAAGTGCATGGAAAAGTCAGAGCTGCTAAGCAAATCCTGACCGACAGCCGGACGTCAGGCGGCCACTTCGGTACGGTTACGTCCGGCATTTTTCGCCTTATAAAGTGCAATATCCGCCGCTTTTAACCATTCCTGATAATGCACCATCGACGTCGTGAGCGGCGCAACACCGACGCTGATGCAGAGCTTTACCTGCGGAGCGCCCGGCAGGCGCAGTTCCGCCAGCCGTTCATGGACCCGCGACATTGCCGCAATAGCGTTTTCCGCTGGCGTTCCGCTCATGATTACCGCGAACTCATCGCCGCCAAAGCGACCAATCATATCGCTGGCGCGTAACGTCAGTTGTAGCTGACGGGTCACGGCGAGAATCGCCTGATCGCCTACGTCATGGCCCCAGGTATCATTAATGCCTTTGAAGTGATCGATATCGATCAGCAGGATCGTGGCGCTCCGGTGATAGCGACGGCAGTTTTCAAATTCTGTACGCAGCAACACTTCCCAGTGACGACGGTTGTATACCCCTGTCATCCCATCCAGAGTACTCATCAACTCAAGACGGCGCTTATGTTCCACCAGACGGCTGGTTGTACGGAAGCTTACCCAGGCAAACAGCATCGGATAACCAACAATCCCCGGCAGGGCGAGCCAGACCTCAAGCGGGGTACTGATAAAGCCTGCCGGAATGTGCATCAGCTGCTGGGTAACCAGCGCCGCCAGCGCGGTCATCAATGATCCTGTACCACACAGCCTAATCCCCCCCACGCCCATCAGGTTCATGCTCATCATCATGACCAGCGCCGCGGTAGGCATGGCGTTAACGCCCATCAGTCCAATCCATACCCCGGCCATAATGGCATCGACTTTGAGGTTAAACATCTCATTGTGATGGGGATTGGCAGAGCGCATCGCCAGTTGCCAGGCCAGATGGGGCCAGACAAAGGCCCAGCCAACCAGCAAAAGCCACCAGACGCCGTTAACCGATTGCGCGGTCAGCACGCTGGCAACAGGGAAAAACAGAAAAGCCAGGCCCGCCGCACGCGGGAGCCGTAAACGACGGGCCAGACGAATTCCTGAGCGATGATGCTCATCCGCCGAAAGCGCCAGATTTATCCCTTCCCGGGCATAGACTTTGCTGTAAATGTTTTCATCATTCATGGTCATTGGGAACACTCAAAAGCATTTTCCCAAATTATAGAAAGGCTTATCTGGCGCTAAGTATGATATTTCGGGTGAGCCAAACGGAACGCTCACCCTTTTGAACTAGCCAGTTTTCTTCAGGCAGGCGCTCATGAACTTACTCCGGTCGTCCCCTTTGAGGGATTGTTGGGTCGCCTGGGAGTTACATTCACGCATCCTTTGTTGTTGCGGCGTCAGGCTTTTTTCGTTGGGTTTAGAGGAGGCGTTTTTCAGGCAATCGCTCATGTAGCTCTTACGGGAGTCGCCCTTCAGGTCCTGGGCGGTCGCCTGCTGATTGCAGGTGGTCATACGTTGCTGTTGCGGTGTGAGCGGCTGATCTTGCGCCCCCGCGGGAGTAAGAGAGAACAGGCCAAGGAGCAGGGTCGCCAGTAGTGTGATTTTCATAGCACTTTCCTTCTGTGAATGATCTCCTTAAGTCTGGTTCGTACTGCTAAAAAAACCACCCGCGCCATCGGGATAATTTCGCACAGCGGTTATTTCGGCGTGGCTCATGCCGTCGCTAATAAGCAAAATAATATGTTGAGCCGGCGGCAGCGTGATATACCCGGTACCAGGGTAGAGAGAACATTTACAGCGTAAATTGTGGGGATAATGTCGCGAGGTAAGCTATGGAATATCACGTGCGCTCTGTTTCACTTATTTTTCCCATTGAGGAAAGATAAAAATAAAACAGAGCGACGACAGGCAACCGGGGTGACGGTTTTTGACAACAACTCAGGTCAAATAACGGGTCAGCTGCGCGGGTGCCGTAGCAGCTTTTTTACGTATTGCTGCAGCATTTCGCTGTCCTGGGCCGGAACCTGTGCATCTGGCCTGGCCTCATCCAGCGCGCCTTCCACGCTTTCGATCAGCGCCTGTTGATCGCTTTGCGCCATCTGTCGTAGCAGGGCGGTAACCACTATTTCCAGCGCTTCAACCTGAACCACAAGCTCTTTTGACTCTTCTTCCTTTTCTGCCAGCTTAACTAACAACTCTGCAATTAGATTTTTCACAGCGCTATTTCCTTATCACGTTTTTTTGCGACGTTATCATTATGATTGAGACTTGCAAAGTGGGTAAAAGTACTATTTTTAAGGAAATCCCACATGGCGCATAAATGCGTTTCTGTACGGTCGGTAAAAATGCGACTTAAATTAAATTTTTCTTTTTTTCTGCGTAACCTGAATTAAAAACAAGAACCGCCATTTCACAGGAATGATAATGGCGGCCAGATATCAATATATTATATAGCTACATTAAGAACGGCGGACTTCCTGCAGGCGGCGCTGGCGCATCGCCCACGCCAGTTGCAGAATGTTTACCAGCACCACCACAGCGGTGGCGGCAAATACCCAGCGGAAAACGGCCATCGCCGAGACCGCGGCACCCATCAACGGACCGGCAACATTCCCAAGATACATAAACGACTGGTTATAACCGAAGATCCGTCCGGTGACCCGATCGCTGGAGTACTTAATCAGCAGGGTCTGTACGGCGGGCAGCATGGCGCCATCCGCAAAGCCGAGTAGAAAGCGCAGCACACCCAACTGCAAAGGGGTGGTGACAAAGGACATGGCGAAAAAGAGCACCACCGCCACAATAAGCGTCGCCATCAAAATACGCCCGGTGCCTATGCGGTCCCCGAGCTTGCCCAGACGTGGTGCGGACATCAACGCGGAGATCCCCGGCACCGCGGCAATCATCCCGCTGAGGAAGGCGATATTATTGCTCTCGGGTGCCATCGACTGAATAAACAGCGCGAGGATCGGCCCCACCGAGCCGTTGCAAAGCTGGATAACCATGGTGGTGATGAACAGGCTGATCATCAGGCCCGGATAAGGGAGCGAGGCAAAGACCGCCCTGCCGCTCAGCCGCTCCGCCTTGCTGACGGTGGGGCGAACCCCCTCTTTGATCAGAAACAGCGTTACCAGAAAACTTACCACCAGCAGGACCGCCGTGATCAGGAATACCGCGCGCAGACCCACATGGTCTGCCAGAAAGCCGCCCATCAGCGGGCCGCCGATCACGCCGCTGATTTGCGCCGTCGACAGAGTACTGATGGCCCAGCCGCTGCGCTCCCGGGGAACCTGCGACGCCACCAGCGCCATCGCGTTAGGAATATAACCGGAGGTCAGCCCCATCAGCGCGCGCAGCAGAAAAAGCTGCCAGACGTTGGTGGCAAAGGCCTGGAGCAGGATCGCAATCGCCATGCCGAGCGAGGCGCGCAGCAGCATCAGCTTGCGCCCTTTACGGTCCGCAAGGCTGCCCCACATGGGCGAGACGATGGCCGAAACCAGAAACGTGACGCTGAAGGTGAGCCCTGACCACATCGACAACGCTTCGTGCGACGAGACGCCAAGCTGGGAGACATACAGCGGCAAAAACGGCAAAATCTGGCTGATGGCAAGGCCGGTGAAAAAACAACCAAACCAGACCGAAATAAGGTTAACCTTCCACGATTCCATAGGCGAGCACTGTCTTCATATTACGTAAATTCGTTATCAGATTAGCAAGTTACCTTTCACCGGACGTTGTCAGAGATGCGCCCCGCGTCTCTTTGGGGTTTTATCTTCCCAGTCATCATATTTGTGAAATATGTCACATACTTTCCCCTTTTTGCTGGTGATTTATGCTTTGCGGGCAGTAGCCAACCCCCCGCATCCCAAGGTGAAAGTGGTTGGCGTGGGCGGCGTTATAGTCCGGGCCCAGCGCGTTACCGAAATAGCCGCAGCTGGCACTCAGTAGCGCACGCAGCCAGGGTTCGGTAGAGGCACTCTTCCAGCCGCGCAGAACCGAAATTCGCTGACCGTTTTCCAGGGTAAAGCCGCTGATATCCAGCGCCTCGGCGGTGGCATGCTCGCTGCGCCGGGCGTTGGCGCGGTGATAGATATTGCGGCAGGCAAAGCTGCCGAAATGGTCAATGCGCGACAGACCGCTGCCCATCATGGTTTCGGTGATGGGCCGGGCCTGCTGGTTGACGAACAACGCCGAGCTGAGCGCCAGCGGGCAGCTGGCAAGAAAACTGCTGCTAAGACTGACGGAGCCAAAACTACGCACGCGCACCACATCACTCAGCGGACACTCTCCCGTGCTGTCGGCCACCGCCTGGGTGCGGATCAGCTGACGCGCATTAGCCTGCGCCAGCAGCACATCACAATGCTCAGGCGTCAGGCGACGGAGCTTAAACTGGGTCAGGGTACCGGGGGGATCGTCAAGCGTGAGCGGTGCAAACGGATTGTAATAAGACGGCAGCCAGCGGTAGCCCGCAATAGCCGCAGCAATGAGGATTAGACAGATAATCAGGCTTTTTCCTTTCACTCACCCCCCTTCGCAATGTGTCAAAACATTATGGCAGAAGGCGGCGAATCCCGCCGGGCATCGTGATATGGTAGGGGTTTTGAGTCAGAGTGGATGAGTGTACGTGATGGCGAAGTTGCGGGTAGGTATTGTCTTTGGGGGAAAATCAGCAGAGCACGAAGTGTCGCTGCAATCGGCCAAAAATATCGTTAACGCGATTGATAAGAGCCGCTTTGAGGTCGTGCTGCTGGGCATTGATAAACAGGGTCAATGGCACATTAACGACGAGCAGGGCTATCTGCTTAACGCCGACGATCCGGCGCATATTGCGCTGAATCCGTCTGAGGTCAGCGTTGCTACCGTGCCGGGCGTGACGCAGGGCCAGCTTATCGATGCCGGTACCGGACAGACGCTTTCACAGCTCGACGTCATTTTCCCGATTGTCCACGGCACGCTGGGTGAAGATGGCTCCCTGCAGGGGATGCTGCGCATGGCGAACCTGCCGTTCGTCGGCTCCGATGTCCTCGGTTCTGCCGCCTGCATGGATAAAGATGTCACTAAACGCCTGCTGCGTGACGCTGGCCTGAACGTGGCGCCCTTTGTTACCCTGACCCGCGCCAACCGCGAGCAACACACCTTTGCCGATCTCAGCGCCCGCTTCGGCCTGCCGCTGTTCGTCAAACCGGCTAACCAGGGCTCCTCCGTGGGCGTCAGCAAAGTGAACAGCGAAGCGCAGTTCAGCGAAGCGGTACGTCTGGCGTTCACCTTCGATCATAAAGTGGTGGTTGAGCAGGGAATTAAAGGGCGTGAGATTGAATGCGCGGTGCTGGGCAATGATTTCCCGCAGGCCAGTACCTGTGGCGAAGTGGTGCTGAACAGCGACTTCTATTCCTACGACACCAAATACATTGATGATAAGGGCGCGCAGGTGGTGGTACCCGCGGCGCTGGAGGCTGACGTTAACGACGCGATCCGTGGAATTGCCATTGAAGCCTATCAGGCGCTGGGCTGTCGCGGTATGGCGCGCGTCGACGTCTTCTTAACGGCGGACAACCGCGTGGTGATCAATGAGATCAACACCCTGCCCGGCTTCACCAACATCAGCATGTACCCGAAACTGTGGCAGGCCAGCGGTCTCAGCTACCCGGATCTGATCACCCGCCTGATTGAGCTGGCGCTGGAGCGACATGCCGCTGACAGCGCCCTGCAGATTTCAGTAAACGGTTAATCCGCGTCGTTCGCCGTCGTCTCTTCCGGGCGACGGCGAATAATAAACCCCGCCAGCCAGAAGCTGACAACCCAGGTCACCAGCCCTACCGCATAGGTCTGCCAGCCTTTCGCTTCGAAGCCCAGCAGCCCCACCACCCCATTCAGAATAAAGATAAGCCCAATAGCAAAGGCGTAGAAATGCCAGTCACGGCGAATTTTGGCAGGCAGTTTCATGGTCGCTCCAGAAGAAAAAATCTATCCTCGCACAGATTTGTCTTCAGGTCTGCGGCCTGTGCGGAAAATCTGAAATGTGCGGGGATTTCACTTAAGTAAAAAATCTGTGATGTGCGGCAAAATTCGACAAACCAGGAGAATTCTCCAGGCCAATTTACCAACATTCCGATATTGACAACAGCCATGAGCTGTCAAACTTGACGTGTACAACAGGCACATAGCCAGTCAGAACACTCGGAGGTATGTATGGCAGATTTTACGATGTCAAAGCCCATCTTCAACACCAGGCAACCAAAAACCTCCACGGCAGGAAATATTGCATACGCGCTGTTTGTGCTTTTCTGCTTCTGGGCTGGCTCACAGCTGCTCAATATTCTGGTGCATGCTCCCGGCGTCTATGAGCACCTGATGCAGGTCGAAGAGAGCGGCCGTCCGCGCGTTGAGATTGGGCTCGGTGTCAGCACCGTCTTCGGGTTGATCCCCTTCCTTGTCGGACTCATGGTGTTGGGCGCCGTTGCCCTCTACGTGCGCTGGCGCCGTTATCGCTAGTTGAGCGCCATGCACTTCGCCCGGCGATCGTCAACGCGCTGGGCAAACCAGGCTGTCGTCAGATTGCGGGTGATTTTCGGGCTCTCAAGCTGGATCCCCGGCAGCATCGCTCTCGGTAACGCCTTGCCACTCTTCTGCTCCGCCAGTTTAAAGACCTGCTGATAGAGCTCGGTTTTCTCAAATGCAAAGCTGTCGCCCTTCTCCAGCTGCCGACGGATCTCACTGTCGCTCATGTCCAGCTTGCCTGAAAGCTTGCGCACCGCCAGCTCTGTCTTCCCTGCGTTACTGCTGCCATAGGCGATCAGATCGCCATCCAGAGCCAGCTTCACCCCGCTGGCGCGGCTGACGGCATTCTGGAACGCCGCATTGCGGCTCGCATACCAGCCCGCGTTAAAGTCAGCAAAGCGGTAGAGCGGCACCGTATAGCTGGCGGGGTAGTTCAGCAGATGGTAGGTGCCAAACCAGAGTCCGCCGCGCAGGGAGAAGACCTCCTGGCGAACCGTGTTTTCGATTTTCCACGGATAGCCATCGGTATGCTTTTCGGCAAAGGCGATACTGACCTGCATTGGACCACCGGTATGCACCGGATTGAGAGAGCCAAACAGCGTCTGTCCCATCGGCACCATATTGATAAAGTCATCGAAGATGGCGCTGAGCTGCTTCTCGGTTTTCACCGTATCCAGCCGCTCGCTGTAGCTCTTGCCGTTTGGCGATTTGATTTTCAGTGCCGTGTGGACCAGAAACACCGGGATGTGGAGTTTTTCGGCGCGACGGTCAATCTCCTTCCAGGCGATTTTATTCAGCCCCGGCACCGCCGGATCGGACTGATACAGCGACTCCTGCTGTGCCACCGCCAGCACCGAGCAGATATTCTCCTCGGTAGGGGCAATTTTCTGGCTCTCAAAGGTTTTCGCCAGCGCCGAGGCCCACTGGTCCCGGTCTTTTACCGTGGCGGGCATTTTTTGCCGCACCACGCTTGCCACGTCGACGGGCTTTTCGCCCTTTTTCAGCGGCGCAGCCCCTTGCTCAGCACACCCGGCCAACACCAGGGCGGCAAGCAGGGATAAGGGTAACGCGCGCGGTACGGTAAAAGACATAACAGCTCCCTGTATCAACTCAACGTATGGGTAACTTCCTGAAGATCCTGACCATCCAGCTCACGTTCAAAACTGCGCAAACGTTTATAGATGGACATCAGCTCCACCAGCGTGGTCCATGAACTGATCAGATACTGGAACGACCCGCGTACCTGACCGAAGACATTAGTAATTTGCGTCATCAGACCCAGCGTAATCGTACCGGCTACAATCGACGGGAACAGCAGGAACAAACCGAAAACGTTATCCACCTGCAGATAGAGAATGCGGGCAATGTTGAAATACATGTAGTGGAAATAGAGGCGGAAGTAGTTCCGGCGCACCGCGCCAAACAGCTCACGCACCGTTGGCGGCGAGGCGCGGCTGGCATCGTCTTCGCCGTAGACCAGCTCTTTACGGTAGGCGGCCTCAACGCGCTGGTTTTTGAACTCCAGCCCCGGCAGTTTGATCCCCACCACCGCCAGCAGGCCGGTGCCCATCAGCGACCAGACAATCGCGGCGATCACCAGGCCATAGGGCAGATGACCGACAATCGGCAGGTCCGGCACGTGCGCCGACAGCGTGACCAGCACCGGCAGGAAGGCGATCAGGGTCATAATGGCGTTGATAAAGCTGACCCCCATATCCTCAAGCGTGGAGGCAAAGCGCATGGTGTCTTCCTGCACACGCTGGGCGGCACCTTCAATATGGCGCAGCTGCTGCCAGTGGGCCATATAGTGTTCGTTCATCGCGGTACGCCAGCGGAAGACATAGTGGCTGACGAAGAAGTTATTCATTACGCCAATAACAACGGCGATGAGCGCGATACCGAGGAACACGCCCACTTCATGATAAAACTGATTGATAGAGACTTTGTGCGGCGCGCTGAGGGCGGTCTGGATCAGGTCATAGAACGGGGCATACCAGGCGTTGACCGCCACGCCCACCTCCACCAGAAACCAGGTGACGAAAATAATCAGCGCGGTGCCGAGAATCGACCAGTACTGCCAGCGGTGCGGCGACCAGACAAACCAGAACAGGGCAAACGCCCCGACGCAGAACGCATAATAGGCGTAGAAGATCAGATAGCTGCGTGACCAGAAACGTGCCGCGCTGATCGGCACATCACCCGTAGCGCCAACCAGACGCTCAAACCAGGCCCCGCCACCCGCCTGCCAGAAAATGACCGCGATCAGAGCCCAAATAAAGGCCGAGAGAAAAAAGGGTCCCGGTTTTGGGAAAAACGACTTAAACATAACGCTTCCTTCTTGTAGTTATCGCTACTGCTGTGGACGACGGATTATCAGACCTGTTGGGCCTGTATTAGTTCGCCGTCAACCGCCACCCGAGCGGAAAAGCCAATGAACCAGGCAGGTATCATAAGCGCAATGTCACAAAACATGAGATCGGTAATAACGAAATTGTTCGTATTTACCCGCGGTTACGTTTTTCACGCTATCGTTATGCTGTTCAGGCCTTTGCATTATGGTGTTTAGTAGTATAAATACGCATACTTTTTCATTCACTTCATGGATACTTTCGTTGAAACGTTGTCTGTTCCTCTCCGCCGCGCTGTATGCGGCCAGCCTCACCAGCGCGCAGGCTGTCGAGCCGATTACCGACCCGGCTTTTGCCTCCGATGTGGTTGATCGCTACGCGAATCATATTTTTTACGGCAGTGGCGCAACGGGGATGGCTCTGGTGGCGATTGACGGCAACCAGCGCGTATTCCGCAGCTTTGGCGAAACGCGCCCGGGCAATAATATCCATCCGCAGCTTGATTCTGTAGTGCGCATCGCCTCCCTGACCAAGTTAATGACCAGTGAGATGCTGGTGAAACTGCTCGATCAGGGCGTGGTTAAGCTCAACGATCCGTTAAGTAAATATGCGCCACCGGGCGCCCGGGTGCCGACATATCAGGGCGCGCCGATTACGCTCGTCAACCTGGCTACCCACACCAGCGCCCTGCCGCGCGAACAGCCTGGCGGCGCGGCCCACCGTCCGGTCTTCGTCTGGCCAACCCGCGATCAGCGCTGGAACTGGCTGTCGACAGCCACCCTGAAATCATCCCCGGGCTCCCAGGCCGCCTATTCGAACCTGGCGTTCGATCTGCTGGCCGATGCGCTGGGCAACGCCGCGGGCAAGCCCTACCCCCAGCTGTTCGAAGAGCAGATCACCCGTCCGCTGGGGATGAAAGATACTACCTTTACTCCGTCACCCGATCAGTGCAAACGCCTGATGGTGGCAGAGAAAGGGGCCAGCCCGTGTAATAACACCCTGGCGGCGGTCGGTAGCGGCGGGGTTTACTCCACTCCTGGCGACATGATGCGCTGGATGCAGCAGTTCCTCTCCTCTGATTTCTACGCGCGCAGCAACCAGGCCGACAGAATGCAGACTCTGATCTATCAACGCAGCCAGTTAAGCCGGGTGATCGGGATGGATGTACCAGGCCGTGCGGACGCGCTGGGCCTTGGCTGGGTCTATATGGCGCCTAAAAATGGACGGCCTGGCATTATTCAGAAAACCGGCGGTGGCGGCGGATTCATCACCTATATGGCGATGATCCCGCAATCTAACGTGGGCGTATTTGTGGTGGTAACGCGCTCGCCGCTCACGCGTTTCGTCAACATGAGCGACGGCGTTAACCAGCTGGTGGTGGAGCTGAGCGAGAACAAACCGCGGGTTATCCCGGCATCCTGACGCTAATATTCAGCGGGCAAGTGGTTGATTCTGAACAGCTTGCCCCTGTCCATAGTGATGTAGTTCCCCTGGCGTAGCGCCGCCAGCACTTCTGCCACCACGGAACGCGAAATACGTGTGCGGCGCTGAATGTAGTTCATGACCCCCACCCGCATACGCAGCGTCTCATCCCACTGGGCCATATCCAGCAACGTGGAACGGATTTGACTGTACGAATTGTTGCCCACCAGCTGTTTGTCGCGGATCTCCATTACCCGGTGGTGCCAGGAGAGCCAGCAGAAGGCATCGGACCATAAACCGGCCTGCTGGATCAGCTGGCGGGCCCCGGATGCAGGCAGCCAGAAACCGGTACAGGGGGATTGCGTCACCAGCAGGTATTCGGTGCTGCAGCCCATCATGCCGGCATTCAGCCCGAAGATATAAGGTGCGGTGACAATCTCTATCAGCAGATCGTCCTGCTGACGGTGGATACTGAGCGTGCCCGACTGCAGCACTACTGCGTTTTCATTTTCTTTATCGCAATCCCCGAAGACAGGATGCATTGCAGGAAGCGTAAATGGCGTGCTGTGCGCCGCCAGGCACTGTTCAAGTCGGGAGAACTCAGAAATGGGTTTTGCATAACGGTTCATGAGATCTCAGGTCATCCTTAACTGACGCTATAACAACGGGGAGGCTAGCCTCCCCGCATCAGACATATTACCAGGTGTATTTCACACCCAGATTAGCGCCCCAGTTTTGATCGACATCCCCCCCACCCAAATAGGTGGCATCAGTGTACGCACTGAAGTTTTTGGTGAAGCTGAACTGGGTCCCCAGGCCTACGCGCACCGCAGAGCCTTTCACACCGTTATCGATGTTGTCGCCGTTAACTTTGGCATCTTCACCGGCATCGTCATAAACGTAGGCCAGTTTGAAGAACGGCGTCAGCGCCTGGTCGTCGCCATAACCGAAGGTATAACCTGCATCAATACCGGCTTCATAACGCATGCTGTCGTAAGACTGGCTTCCCACACGCAGGTCGTTGCTCAGGCGGTAGTCGTCCCCGGACTGGAACAGACCGGAAATGGCTGCATAGGGGGTCAGGTAACCGGCAGTGTTCGGTTTCCAGTCGTAACCCAGT
Source organism: Leclercia sp. M50 (assembly GCF_037150775.1). Taxonomy (NCBI): domain Bacteria; kingdom Pseudomonadati; phylum Pseudomonadota; class Gammaproteobacteria; order Enterobacterales; family Enterobacteriaceae; genus Leclercia; species Leclercia sp. M50. The sequence goes on along the minus strand of NZ_JBBCPK010000038.1, from coordinate 12,228 downwards.
TTCAGCCCAAAGCCCCAGGCGTCAGTCGTGGTATTGCCATCGACATATTCACCATTGCTCATGTTCGCTGAGAGATCGTTATTGAAGCGCGAATAGCTCAGGGAGCTATCGATGAAGAGATCGTTAGCAAAGCGCGCCGCGGAATAGAGCATTGCGGTCTGGCTGTCCTGATCCACCTGGCCGCTGCGGTCATTCATATCGCCTTTCGCAAAGCCCGCTGCCGCACCGACGATCCAGTCAGCGCTATTACCATCAATATGGGTATCGAGGCCCACCATGATGCCGCTAACGTCCTGATCGTAATGGATAGTGCCATTATCGCCGTCAAAATTACCGCCGAATACGTTCACCCATGCGCCACCGTTGTCTGCCAGGCCATGACGGCTGTTGGTCAGACGGTTAGCGAGCGCATCCTGCTGCAGATGCCAGATGTTGGTGTTGGCAGATGGAATGCTCAGCGCCATGTTGGCGTAATCAGTCAGACGCTCCTGACGCAGCACCACGGTATCGCCCTGCTGCTGTGCCTGATAGGTGTAAGCACCAAGATCCGCTTTATTGGCTGCGGTGAAGCTGGCCTGCGTATCGGCGTTATTATCGTAGACGCGAATAATTTCCTTATTCTTGTAGTCAGCGACAGAACCCGCGCCGGTTGCGTCATCCAGACGCACTTTATAGTTACCGGACACTTCACCGTTCACCGCCAGATGACCGTCAGAGTTCAGGGCGATCACCCCGTAATCGTAATCAGCCTGGTGGATATCATTGGTGATATAGCGAGCATTGTTCAGATCGGAATTGAACACATAATCACGGCTGGCAACATTCAGCACGCCGCCATCGGTCAGCACCATTTTGTGGGTATCGACCTGGCCCAGACCCAGCGCCAGTTCAGCATGGTTATCCACGGTAATGGTGTTGGCATACAGCGCCGCCGTTTCCTGAGTCAGGGTGGTCCGGCTTGCGCTGTCGAGATAGAGGCTGTCGGTTGCCACATCACCGGAATCGCCAATGTTCATGGTCGACGCGTTGGTCAGAGTGATGCTGTCCGCCAGTAAGCCAGAGCTTTCTACGTTGACCTGCGAACGGTTATTGACGGTCAGCTTGTCAATGTTGGATTGCTTACGGGTATCCCATTCGGAACCGTTATCCAGCGCGACGTTGAACAGACCGCTCTGATAAACCTGGTTGCCCACCAGATGACCATTGCTGTTGAAGGTGGATTCAGGCCAGATGCTGTTTGGCTCCAGGCTACGCCAGTCGACGCTGCTGTAGCCCAGACCATACATCTGAGAAGGCCCAATCGCCTCGACGCTGGAGACGGCTGCGCCGACCCACTTACTGCCATTGGTAAGGGTCAGATCCAGTTTGTCAGTACCATCCCAGCCGTTGGTGGTCGGGTTGTAGACGCCGTCAGCGGTGGTATCGGTAGCCGGATCGCCATTTGGATAGAAGTTGTTGTCGAAGGTGCTGGTGAACAGTACATCGCCGCTCAGCGTGGAGTGATCGAAGTTAGCCGTGGTCTGCATGGCGTTATCCGCGCTGCTGGCACTGACGATCAGCGCTGCATCATCCGCAGCCGTGGCGTTGCTCTCGCCGTAATCGCTCGGTTTCGCCGACTGACCGTAAAAACCGTTGGTGCCCAGATCGCTGTAGGCGCCGGAGGTGACAACCGAATCGTTAACCTGCAGGGTATTGGTAAAGACATGGCTGTTGTCTTCAATGCCGGTCACAGCATCATACGGCGTGTTATCCAGCTGCTGATAGCCCTGAGTCAGAGTGATACCGGCCACGTGGGAGTTGTTTTGAATAACGATGTCCGATTCTACGTCGAGGGTAATGGCATTGCCCAGCGCGTAAGTATCCCAGTAACGGGTGGTCGTGCTGGTGCCGTCAACGACGTCATAAGCGTAGTGCTCGTAGGTATCGTTGATGGTGGAATTGTCGACATTCAGGCTAAAACGATCGTACTGGTTATGCGTTGTACCATCCGCATTCAAACCGCCAGCACATTCGGTGGTCATGCAACCGGAGGTGATCATACCGTTGACGGTGCTGTTGGAGATTGACAGCGAATTGGCATGCCCGCCCGCGCCATCATCAAGGTAATACGTTGAGATAACGCCGTTTACCGTCGACTTGTTAATGACAGGATAGATATCGTTGTCGTGGGTCGCGCTGGAGTAATTCCAGTCGGTGTAGCCGTTATACCAGGCAGAGGTAGACGTATTATCATATCCAAAAGTGTTATAAGTGCTACCAGAAATATCTTTTGCATTGGCCTGAGAAGCGATAGCCAGCGTACAGGCTAATGCAAGTTGAGATACAACAAATTTCTTTTTCCATGTTTGCATTGGGTCATCCCTCCTCAGGGACGTAAGCAAGTTTGTCCGTAAATACAGTGCAAATATATTGCGAGGAGAATTATGCAGTCGCTAAAGAAAATAGTTCAATGAATGTAGTAATTATGTCCGAAAACAGACAATATAATCCAGGCACTTTTTAAAATATAAAAAATAATAATAAAAAACCTAAATAACAAAGAGTTGCATTCAATAGAAACAAAAGAAACACAAGGCGAAAGATCATCAGAAATTATTAAATAAAAGCGAATGAGAAATATAACATATAAATAATAATAGCAATTTTAAAAAAACAATGAGAAGGATTAGGATATTACCAGGGCTAGCTATATCCAGATTCAGGTAATTTTCGCGCGATATTATAATGTAAACTTATTTCAAGAAGTAAAATATAAAACCATAAATAATACCGCTCCCACCGCCCTGCATTCTCAACCTAAACGACAACTTTAGTAAAACAGTCCGGCTGCATTTCAGGTACACTGTCCCTCTTCGATTCACTACCTCAGGCATATCATGACCGATTTAATTGCTCGTCCCCGTCGCCTGCGCAAAACCCCGGCGTTGCGCGCATTATTTGAAGAGACAACCCTGTCCCTGAACGATCTGGTGTTGCCGATTTTTGTTGAAGAAGAGATCGACGACTACAAAGCCATCGACGCCATGCCGGGCGTGATGCGCATTCCTGAGAAGCATCTGGCCCGCGAAATTGAACGCATTGCCAACGCAGGCATCCGCTCAATCATGACCTTCGGCATCTCCCACCATACCGACGCCACCGGCAGCGATGCCTGGAAAGAGGATGGTCTGGTGGCGCGTATGTCGCGCATCGCCAAACAGACGGTGCCAGAGATGGTCGTCATGTCCGACACCTGCTTCTGCGAATATACCTCCCACGGCCACTGCGGCGTGCTGTGCGATCACGGCGTGGATAACGATGCCACTCTGGAGAACCTGGGCAAACAGGCGGTGGTGGCTGCCGCCGCAGGCGCGGACTTTATCGCTCCGTCTGCTGCTATGGACGGCCAGGTGCAGGCCATTCGCCAGGCGCTGGATGCCGCTGGCTTCACTGATACTGCGATCATGTCCTACTCCACCAAGTTCGCCTCCTCCTTCTACGGTCCGTTCCGTGAAGCGGCCGGTACCGCCCTGAAGGGCGATCGCAAAACCTACCAGATGAACCCGCTCAACCGCCGCGAAGCGATCCGTGAGTCGCTGCTCGACGAAGCGCAGGGCGCTGACTGCCTGATGGTGAAACCGGCGGGCGCCTATCTGGATATCCTGCGCGACATCCGCGAGCGCACCGAACTGCCGCTGGGCGCCTATCAGGTGAGCGGCGAGTACGCGATGATCAAATTCGCCGCCCAGGCGGGGGCGATCGACGAAGAGAAAGTGATCCTCGAAAGCCTGGGGGCGATCAAGCGCGCCGGTGCGGATCTGATCTTCAGCTACTTCGCGCTGGATCTGGCCGAGAAGAAAATTCTGCGTTAATCCGTATTGCCGGGTGGCGGCTTCGCCTTACCCGGCAATACGGACCTGGAACACAAGCTTCACCCCCCTGCAATACAATCGACATCTGGCGCTTCTACTGTCTCAGCAGAACAGGAGGAGGAGCCACCATGTTTAGTCTCGACAGCGTTCTCGATGACCTTTGGCCGCAGGCAAAACCTGCACCCTGGCAAAAAAGCGTGTTAAAGAAGCTCTTATACGAAGCGGAATTTCAGCAATTTGCCGCCGACCACCGTCACCTGAAAGGGCTCGATATGGTGGAACAAGTTCTGGAGCATCTTGATATCCTCTGTACCCTTCCGGCTCACGACCTCGAACAGATCCCCGCCCACGGCCCGCTGATTGTTATCGCGAATCACCCCACCGGTACGCTGGACGGACTGGCGCTGCTGTATGCCCTCTCCCGCGTGCGCCGGGACGTGAAAGTGGTGACCAACCGCATGCTGACGCATCTGGCACCGTTGAGTGCGCTGTTTATTCCGGTGGATAACATGGGCGGACGGACAGGGAAATCGTCGTTCGCCCTGATGGAGCAGCAGCTGCAAAATGGTGGGGTGCTGATCTTCTTCCCGGCGGGGGAGGTCTCCCGCCCCACGCGCACCGGGATCCACGATAAAAAGTGGCACCCCGGCTTTATCAAACTGGCGGGCAAATTCCGCGCCCCGCTGCTGCCGATTAATATCCCCGCCCGCAACAGCCTGCTGTTTTATGCCACCACCCTGCTCTCGCCGCAGCTGTCGATGCTGCTGCTGATGCAGCAGATGTTTCGCCGTCGCCACAGCCGCCTGCCGGTGAAAATCGGCCAGCAGATCGGCTGGCACCACTGGTACAGCCCCACGCTCTCCGCCCGGGAGATGGCCGAGCAGTGCCGCCAGCACGTGCTGCGCCTCGGCAAGGGACTGCCGGGCGTGTTCAAAACCGAGTCCGCCATTGCCCGCCCGGAAGACCGTGCCACCCTGAAGCGCGCCCTGGCGCAGGCGGAGCGTCTGGGCATTACCGCCGATGGCAAAAGTATCTATCTGTGGCAGCGCAACGGCCAGGAAGAGGTGCCGATCCTGCGCGAGCTGGGCCGCCTGCGGGAGATTGCTTTTCGCGCCGTGGGCGAAGGCAGCGGTAAACGGCGCGATACCGATCGCTATGACGATGACTATCTGCACCTGATTTTATGGGATGACGACGATCTGGAGATTGTCGGCGCCTACCGCTTTATGCCGACCGCCTTCCAGGGACGGGATGCCCTCTACAGCCACAGCCTGTTTCACTACGGCGACGACATGGATGAGATCCTGGAGCACGGGATTGAACTGGGGCGCAGCTTTATTCAGCCGCGCTACTGGGGACGCCGCGGGCTCGACTACCTGTGGTCCGGCATTGGTGCTTATCTGGCGCGTTACCCGCACTATCGTTACCTGTTCGGACCGGTCTCCATCTCCGGGGGATTACCGCCCGCGGCGCGGGATCTGCTGGTGGCCTTTTACCGGCTCTGGTTCCCGGCCACTCATCCGCTGGCGACCTCGCGCCGCCCGTACCCCGCCTCATTGCCCGACGTGCTGGCGCAGTTTGGGGGCGAAGATTATGTGGAGGATCTGACCCGGCTGAAATCACTGCTTGGCAATCTGGGATGCGGCATCCCGCCGCTGTACAAGCAGTATTCCGAGCTGTGCGAGCCCGGCGGCGTGCAGTTTATCGATTTTGGCAGCGACCCGGCGTTCAACAACTGCGTGGACGGGCTGGTGCTGGTGGATTTGTGTTATCTGAAAGCCAGCCGTTATCAGCGGTATATCGAGGCACATTTGTAGCGCCCGGTGGCGGCTTCGCCTTACCGGGCCTACGGGTGCCTCTGTCATGGGGCACGATAAAATGGCTTATCCCCTAAAATCGTTGCCCGATGCATTATCCGCCGCTGCGGCAGGTAATCGGCATTGGCGTAATGCTGCGTCACCCGGTTATCCCAGATCGCCAGATCGTTCTCCTGCCAGCGCCAGCGCACCTGAAACTCCGGTTTGGTGATATGGGCGAAGAGGAAACCTAACAGCGCCTCGCTCTCTTTCTCGCTCAGGTCAACAATTCGCGTGGTGAAGCCTTCGTTGACGAACAGCGCCTGCTTGCCACTCACCGGATGGGTGCGCACCACCGGGTGCAGCAGCGGCGGATGCTTTGCCACCGCCTCCCGCCAGCGCTGGTGCTCCTCTTCCGTTTTACGGTACTTATACTCCGGGAACGATTTTTTGAAATCGTGCTCCGCCCGCAGGCCGCTCAGCAGCTGCTGGAACGGGGTGGATAACGCCTCAAAGGCGGCAATTCCACTGGCCCACAGCGTATCTCCCCCGCTCTGCGGCAGCTGTTTCGCCGCGAGGATCGCCCCGGCGGGCGGGGTCTCGATAAAGGTGACATCGGTGTGCCAGTTGTCGTTATCCGGTGGATTATCGTTATGGGTATCCAGCACGATGATCTCTTCTACCCCCTCGGCATGGGGATAGACCGGGTGGATATGCAGATCGCCGAACCGCAGCGCCAGGGCGCGCTGCTGCTGGGGCGTCACCGCCTGCTCGCGCAGGAATACCACCTGATGGCGCAACACCGCGTGATAGAGCTGCTCAAACTGGTTATCGCTTAATGGGCGGGTCACATCCAGCCCGGAAATTTGCGCGCCGATATACGGCCCCAGCGGGGTAATGGTCAGACGTTCACTCATTGTATCTCTCCATGCCAGGGCGTCAGGCGGCGCTGTAGCGCGCGCAGCCCCAGTTCTAATCCGAAGGCGATCACGGCGATCGCCGCGATCCCTGCCAGTACCACGTCCGTCGCCAGGAACTCCCCCGCCGACTGGACCATAAAGCCTAATCCGCGCGTGGCGGCGATGAGCTCAGCCGCCACCAGCGTTGACCAGCCGACGCCGAGGCCGATGCGCAGCCCGGTCAGGATCTCCGGCAGCGCGCCGGGCAAAATCACAAACCACAGCACCTGGGCACGGCTGGCGCCCAGCGACTGCGCCGCGCGGATCCGCACCTGCTGGGCGCTTTTGACCCCCGCCAGCGCAGACATTGCCACCGGGGCGAAAATCGCCAGGTAGATCAGCAGGATCTTCGAGGTCTCGCCGATGCCAAACCAGATCACCATCAGGGGCAGATACGCCAGCGGCGGCACCGGACGATAAAGTTCGATCAGCGGATCGAGAATGCCCCGCACCGTCGGGCTCAAGCCCATCGCAATGCCCACCGGGATCCCGACGATCGTCGCCGCCAGCAGCGCCACCAGAATGCGCCCCAGGCTGGCCGCCAGATGCTGCCACAGGGTGGCATCCATAAACCCTTGCGGACCGGCGATGGTAAAGAGTTTCACCAGCACCTGGCCCGGCGGCGGCAGGAAGAGCGGGCTTATCCACTGCGCCGCCGCCACTGCCCACCACACCGCAAGCAGCACCAACAGGGTGGTGACGCTGAGCGTCAACGAACGGGAAAAGGGCCAGCGCAGGGTCAGCCGTTTGCGCGCCGTTTTGTCATTGACCACAATGCTCATGAGAAGGCCTCCCGCTGTTCAAACACGCGGCTCAGCACATATTCGCGCCGGGCAATAAAATCGGGGTCGGACTTGATGCTGCGCACCGGCTCGCCCGCCACGAAGCGGCGGGCAAAGTTGAGCGGCAGACGCTCCAGCACCCGCCCCGGTCCCGGCGAGAGCAGCACCAGCTCGGTGGCCATAAACACCGCTTCTTCGATGTCGTGAGTGATGAGTAGCACCTGCTTGCCGGTCTCATGCCACAGGCGCAGCAGCAGGGTTTGCATCTGCTCGCGGGTAAAGGCGTCCAGCGCGCCGAAAGGTTCGTCCAGCAGCAACAGTTGCGGATTGGCCGCCAGCGCCCGGGCGATGCCGACACGCTGACGCTGGCCGCCGGAGAGCTGCCAGATAAAGCGTTTTTCCGCCCCTTCCAGCCCGACTTTTTTCAGCATCTCCCGTGCGGTTGCCAGCCGCTCATCACGCGACGTGCCCGCCAGTTGTAGCCCGAAGGCGACGTTCTCCTGCACGTTACGCCAGGGCAGCAACCCTTCGTTCTGAAAGACCACACCGCGCTCGGCACCGGGTCCCACTACCTTTTTCCCTGCCAGCTGGATAGCGCCATGCTGATAAGGTACAAACCCGGCGATCAGATTCAGCAGCGTGGTCTTCCCGCAGCCGGACGGACCGAGCACCACCAGCAGCTCGCCGCTGTCCAGCGTCAGGTTGATATCCTCCAGCGCAGGCTTGCCAGCGTAATCGGCGTAGAGATTTGTAATATTCAGCATCCGGCCCTCCTTACTTCACAAAGCGATCGGTCACGTACTGGCTGTAGTCCGCCGCCACCGCGGGCACTTTGCCCTGCTCTTTCAGGAACCCTGCGGTATCAACAATCGCTTTATTCACCGGGCCTGACAGCTGCTGCAACTGCTGGGCAGGCGTCAGGTAGGTATTGCCTTTCACCAGACCCGGCACGTCGGCTTCCGGCACCCCGCTCAGGCGGGCCAGTTTTTCGATATTGGCGGGCTGTTTCAGCCATTCATCCGGGTTGGCAATGTAGGGCTGCTGAGCGTCGATGGCGCTTCTGGCGAAGGCTTTCACCACCTCCGGGTGTTTCTCGGCAAAGTCTTTACGCACCACCCACACGTCGAGGGTTGGCGATCCCCACTGGCCCACCTGGGCGGAGTCGGTCAGCACGCTGCCGTCCTTTTGCAGTTCGTTTACCGCCGGGGACCAGACATAAGCCCCGTCGATATCGCCACGCTGCCAGGCGGCGATGATCGCCGGAGGTTGCAGGTTGATGATCTCCACCTGTCCCGGTTTGATCCCCCAGTGTTTCAGGGCGGCGAGCAGGCTGTAATGGGTGGTGGAGATAAAGGGCACCGCGATGCGTTTGCCGATCAGATCGTCTGGCTTCGTGATGTTTTTCTTCACCACCAGCGCTTCGGAATTACCGAGCTGCGAGGCGAGCAGGAAAACTTCAATCGGCACCTGCTGACTGGCGGCCACCGCCAGCGGGCTGGAGCCGAGATTGCCAATCTGCACGTCGCCGGAAGCCAGCGCCCGCACGATGGCCGCGCCGCTGTCGAACTTACGCCAGTCCACGTTGGCGCCGCTCGTTTTCTCAAAAATTTTATCCGCCTGGGCCACTTTCGCGGGCTCAGCGGAAGTTTGATACGCAACGGTGACATCTACCGCCTGCGCCTGGAATACCCACAGCGCCAGGGCGCCGAGTAAGGTGATACGCGATGAAATTGCCATGGTGTCTGCTCCCCTCTGTTGTTATGGAGGCAGTATTTCCGCGGCGAGTATTTTGATAAAGGAATTAAAAAGCATCGTTAATGCCGAATCGTTTTTAGAAAAAATTCGGCATTGCAAATACCAAATCTGGCTTAGTCAGACTCCTCTGTCGCCAGCAGGGCGGCAATCCGCGACAGCACAATCGACTGCTGACGGTCCCCTTCTCCCTGCAGCAACCGCGTGCGTAATCCCAGCTCCAGCTGGCGCAGCTCGGCCAGATCCAGCGGCGCGGCGCGCGGGTTTTCCAGCCGTGCCAGCAGGGCGGGCGTAGCGGCCGCCGCCGCCTGCATCTGCATCACCTGTCGGTAGCCGCCGGTATGCAGATAGCTGTACACGCCGATCCCCAGCGCCAGCGCTACGGCGGGCGTCAGCCACCAGAGATTGCGCGGCGCGGTGATCCTCTCCGGCTGCGGTGGCTGCGGTGCGGGCGACACGCGCTTGCGCGAGCGGGCGTAAATCGCCCCGCATCCGGCCACCACCACTGCCGCTGGCAGCAGCCACAGCAGCGCGGTGAAGGGGGTGAGCGGCGGATCGTAAGTCACAAAGTTGCCATACCGCGCCACCATATAATCGACCACCTGCTGCGGGCTTTTCCCCGCCTGTAGCAGGTCGTACACTTTCTGGCGCATGTCGACGGCAATCATCGCGCTGGAGTCGGCAATGCTGTTGTTCTGGCATTTCGGGCAGCGCAGCTGGGCCGTCAGCTGGCGATACGCCTGCTCCTGCTCCGCATCGCGAAAGGTCATCACTTCACGGCTGGCGCTGGCAAGCGCGGAGGCCGCCAGCAGCAGCATAAACAAAACGATTCTCATGGTGTCGTCTCCCGGACAGCCTGTAACCACAGGGGTTGCAGCTTCTCCTGCCATACATGCGCATCCAGCGCCCCGACGTGGCGATAGCGCACGATCCCCTGCCCATCAATCAGAAAGGTTTCCGGCGCGCCGTATACGCCAAGCTCCAGCCCGGCCATGCCGTCACCGTCAAACAGACTCTGGGCATAGGGATCGGCCAGATCGCGCAGCCAGTCGATCGCCTGCTGTCGATCGTCCTTGTAGCTCAGCCCGACAATCCGCACCCCCTGCCCGGCCAGCCGGTTAAGAAACTGGTGTTCAGCGCGACAGGTCGGGCACCAGGTGGCCCAGACGTTAAGCAGCAGCGGGCCGCGCTGCGCCAGGGTTGTCGATGAAACCCGTTCCTCGGGAGCCATCAACGCCGGCAGGCTGAAGGCGGGCAGCGGCTTCCCTACCCGCACCGACTCCAGCGCGGTGGGATCGTCTCCCCGGGCATTGCGCGCCAGCTGCCAGAACAGGGCGAGCGCGAATAACAGGAACAGCGCCAGCGGCAGAATATAGAGTTTGCGCATTATGCGTCCTCCCGCGAACGGCCACGCACCAGGCATAGCCCGCCACCAAGGGCCATCAGCAGGCCACCGGCCCAGATCCAGCGCACAAAGGGTTTGATATACAGACGCAGCGCCCACGCCCCGTCGTCAAGCTCTTCGCCCAGCGCGGCATAGAGATCCCGCGTAAGACCGCCATCGATCGCCGCCTCGGTCATCACCATCCGCTCGCCGTAATAGCGTTTTTCCGCCAGCAGGAGGGTGACCGGTTCTCCGTCACGGGAGACGGCAATCCCCCCCGCCGTACCGCGCCAGTTCGGCCCCACGGTGGCTTTCACCCCGTTGAAGGTAAAGCGGTAATCGCCGATGTGAACGCTCTCCCCAACCTGCATTCTGACATCACGCTGGACGCTGTAATTCTGGCTGAAGGCGATCCCGACCACCGTGACCGCCACGCCAAGGTGCGCCAGCACCATGCCCCCCTGACGGGGCGTCAGTGGGCGTCCCGCCGCCCGCCAACGCAGCACTACCGCCAGGGTCAGGCTGGCAATCAGAAAGGCGATAGCCACGCCCAGCGTTGCCAGCCACACCACCCGCCCCTGCAACATCCAGGGTAACAGCAGACTGACGCATAACGTTGCCGCCGCAATACCTGCCAGCAGGCGCGCCAGGTTCCCGGGGCGATCCCGACCCCAGCGCACCAGCGGGCCCAGCCCCATCAGCAGAGCAAAGGGGACCATTAACGCCACAAACAGAGTATTAAAAAACGGCTCCCCGACGGAGATCGAGCCCAGCCCGAGCTGTTTATGCACCAGCGGTAAAAGCGTGCCAAGCAGTACCACCAGCATGGCGGCCATCAGCAGCACGTTGTTGCCTGAAAGCAGGGATTCCCGCGACCAGAGCGCATTGTTGACCCGCGAGCGCAGCCGGTGCCCGCGCAGGGCGAACAGCAGCAGCGCGCCCCCCGTCACCAGGGCGATAAAGGCGAGGATAAAGAGCCCCCGCGCCGGATCGGAGGCAAAGGCATGCACCGACACCAGCACCCCGGAGCGCACCAGAAAGGTGCCCAGGAGACAGAGGGAAAAGGCGCAGATCGACAGCAGCAGCGACCAGGCCTTAAAACCGGCGCGTCTGTCGGTGACCAGCAGGGAATGCAGCAGCGCGGTGCCCACCAGCCAGGGCATCAGCGAGGCGTTTTCCACTGGATCCCAGAACCACCAGCCACCCCAGCCCAGTTCGTAATAGGCCCACGCCGACCCCAGCACAATGCCGAGGGTCAGAAAGATCCACGCCGCCAGCGTCCAGGGCCGGGCAAAACGGGCGCTGCCGCGCTCAAAGCGCCCGTCGATCAGCGCCGCGATAGCGAACGCAAAAGAGACCGAGAAGCCAACGTAGCCCATATACAGTAAGGGCGGGTGCAGAATCAGCCCCGGATCCTGCAACATCGGATTGAGTTCGCGCCCTTCCAGAGCAAAGTCCAGCGATCGGGCGAAAGGGTTGGAGGTAAAAAGGATAAACAGCAGAAAGCCCGCGCCGATCATCCCCATCACCGCCAGCACCCGCACCACGGTGCGCTCAGGTATCCGGCGGCTAGCGAGCGCAACGGCCAGCGTCCAGCCACTCATCAGCGTGACCCATAGCAGCAGGGAGCCCTCATGCGCTCCCCATGCCGCGGCCAGCCGGTACCAGACCGGCAGCTGGCTGCCTGAGTTCGCCGCCACGTAG
>NZ_JBBCPK010000037.1:0-41416 GCF_037150775.1 Leclercia sp. M50 | reverse complement strand
CTTCAGCAGCCGCATTCACAACGCCATCGGGCAGACCTGAGACTGACAGGACAGATTAAACAGTTCTGGCTGGAATCGGGATGCGTCTATGGTTATCGCAAGATCCATCTGAATCTGCGGGACAGCGGGCAACAGTGCGGAGTCAACAGAGTCTGGCGACTGATGAAACGTGTCGGGATAAAGGCTCAGGTCGGATACCGGAGCCCGCGGGCTCGTAAAGGCGAGGCCAGTATTGTGTCGCCCAACAGGCTCCAGCGACAGTTCAATCCGGATGCTCCGGATGAGCGTTGGGTAACCGACATAACCTATATCAGGACCCACGAAGGCTGGCTGTATCTTGCTGTGGTTGTTGATCTGTTCTCACGCAAAATTATCGGCTGGTCCATGCAATCCCGGATGACAAAGGACATTTTCCTGAACGCACTGCTGATGGCTGTATGGCGGCGTAATCCCCAAAAACAGGTGCTGGTTCATTCGGATCAGGGCAGTCAGTACACAAGCCATGAGTGGCAGTCGTTCCTGAAATCACACGGACTGGAGGGCAGCATGAGCCGTCGCGGTAACTGCCACGATAATGCGGTTGCAGAAAGCTTTTTCCAGTTGTTGAAACGCGAACGGATAAAGAAAAAGTTCTACGGAACGCGGGAAGAAGCCCGCAGCGATATTTTTGATTACATCGAAATGTTTTATAACAGTAAGCGTCGGCATGGTTCTAGCGATCAGATGTCACCGACAGAATATGAAAACCAGTATTATCAACGGCTCGGAAGTGTCTAGATTATCCGTGGCGATTCACATTCTGAATTCATCCGCCAGTTCATCCGGGAACGGCTCTGGCAGGCAGTGCCCGCAGTCATACATGACCGACCTGATAACGTCTGGCCTTCTTCGCTCAGTAACGTTTTGTGTCCAGGACGTCAGTCTTCACAGCTGTCAAATCAACGCTATTTCATAAGGCGGCTCACGTTTTTATGTCATAAGCCGCGCTTTTCCGGCTGGAACGTTCCACCCACTCGGTCACTGTGATTTAATATGCTAAACCGGTTTAATTAAGTTTAGCTTTGGAGGGTTTTAGCATGAATGCAAAAGTTTGGGTTCTGGGCGACGCGGTGGTGGACCTGCTGCCAGAGAGCGAAGGGCGCCTGCTGCAGTGCCCTGGAGGCGCGCCGGCTAACGTGGCGGTAGGGGTTGCCCGCCTTGGCGGCAACAGCGGATTTATCGGCCGCGTCGGCGGTGACCCGTTTGGCCGCTACATGCGTCATACCCTGCAACAGGAGCAGGTCGACGTCAGCCATATGTATCTCGACGATCAGCACCGCACGTCCACTGTGGTCGTCGACCTTGACGACCAGGGGGAACGCACCTTTACCTTTATGGTACGCCCCAGCGCGGATCTGTTCCTGGTTGAAGAAGACCTGCCACAGTTTGCCGCCGGACAGTGGTTGCACGTCTGCTCCATCGCGCTCAGCGCCGAGCCCAGCCGTAGCACTACCTTCGCGGCGATGGAGAGCATCAGGTCTGCCGGCGGTCGGGTCAGCTTTGACCCTAATATTCGTCCCGATCTCTGGCAGGATCAGGCCTTGCTGCTAGCCTGCCTCGATCGCGCTTTGCACATGGCCAACGTGGTAAAGCTATCGGAAGAGGAGCTGGTCTTCATCAGCAGCAGTAATGATTTAGCATACGGAATCGCCAGCGTAACGGAGCGCTATCAGCCGGAATTGCTACTGGTGACCCGGGGCAAAGCGGGGGTGCTTGCCGCGTTTCAGCAGAAGTTTACCCATTTCAACGCCCGGCCTGTGGCCAGCGTGGACACCACCGGCGCGGGAGACGCATTTGTCGCCGGACTGCTCGCCAGCCTTGCGGCTAACGGGATGCCAACGGACATAACCGCACTGGAACCGACACTCACGCTTGCACAGACCTGCGGCGCCCTGGCCACCACAGCCAAAGGTGCGATGACCGCCTTGCCCTATCAGCGCGATCTCAACCGTCAGTTTTAATCCTTAAAGCCGCTTTGCGCGGCTCACTTTGTTGCATGCATCACATTTATTAAACCGGTTTAGCATATTTGTTTTAAGAAAAATAAAGGTCGGGCTTAACATAACAACTAAACCGGTTTAGCAAAAATTATCATTTTCCATTTTTACTTTTGGGATGCCAACAGCATGTACAGAAAAAGCACACTTGCTATGCTTATCGCTTTGCTAACCAGCGCTGCCTCAGCCCATGCGCAAACGGATATAAGCACCATTGAAGCCCGACTCAACACGCTGGAAAAACGCCTGCAGGAGGCAGAAAACAGGGCGCAAATGGCGGAAAACCGCGCCGGGGCGGCGGAGAAAAAAGTTCAGCAACTCACCGCGCAGCAGCAAAAAAACCAGAACTCGACTCATGAAGTGGCTCAGCGTACCGCCAGACTTGAGAAAAAAGCCGATGACAAAAGCGGCTTTGAGTTTCACGGTTACGCCCGCTCCGGCGTGATAATGAATGATTCCGGCGCCAGCACCAAACCCGGAGCCTACATAACGCCGGCAGGTGAAACCGGCGGAGCTATCGGCCGTCTGGGAAATCAGGCCGATACCTATGTTGAAATGAATCTTGAACATAAGCAGACCCTGGATAATGGGGCCACGACCCGCTTTAAGGTGATGGTCGCCGACGGGCAAACCTCTTATAACGACTGGACTGCAAGCACCAGCGATCTGAACGTTCGTCAGGCCTTTGTCGAATTGGGTAACCTGCCGACGTTCGCTGGGCCATTTAAGGGCTCCACCCTGTGGGCCGGGAAACGTTTCGACCGCGACAATTTCGATATTCACTGGATTGACTCTGATGTCGTGTTCCTCGCCGGTACCGGTGGTGGTATCTATGACGTGAAGTGGAACGACGGCCTGCGGAGTAATTTCTCCCTGTACGGGCGTAACTTCGGCGACATTGATGATTCCAGCAACAGCGTGCAGAACTATATCCTCACCATGAATCACTTCGCAGGTCCGCTGCAGATGATGGTCAGCGGTCTGCGGGCGAAGGATAACGACGAGCGTAAAGATAGCAACGGCAATCTGGTAAAAGGCGATGCGGCAAAC
This sequence comes from Leclercia sp. M50, assembly GCF_037150775.1. NCBI lineage: Bacteria > Pseudomonadati > Pseudomonadota > Gammaproteobacteria > Enterobacterales > Enterobacteriaceae > Leclercia > Leclercia sp. M50. The sequence continues at coordinate 38,330 of NZ_JBBCPK010000037.1, read as the reverse complement.
ACCGGCGTGCATGCGCTGCTCGGCCTGCATAACGACAGTTTCTACGGCCTGCGCGACGGTAGCAGTAAAACCGCTCTGCTTTATGGTCATGGTCTGGGCGCAGAGGTTAAAGGTATCGGATCTGATGGCGCACTTCGTCCGGGAGCCGACACATGGCGCATTGCCAGTTACGGCACCACGCCGCTCAGCGAAAACTGGTCTGTTGCCCCGGCAATGCTGGCGCAACGCAGTAAAGACCGCTATGCCGATGGCGACAGCTATCAGTGGGCAACATTCAACCTGCGTCTGATTCAGGCAATCAATCAGAATTTCGCTCTCGCCTACGAAGGCAGCTACCAGTACATGGATCTTAAACCCGAAGGTTATAACGATCGTCAGGCGGTGAACGGTAGCTTCTACAAGCTCACCTTCGCCCCGACATTTAAGGTCGGCAGTATCGGTGATTTCTTCAGTCGCCCGGAGATTCGTTTCTATAGCTCCTGGATGGACTGGAGCAAAAAACTGAATAATTACGCCAGCGACGACGCCCTGGGCAGTGACGGTTTTAACTCGGGCGGCGAATGGTCTTTCGGTATGCAGATGGAAACCTGGTTCTGACGGCTTACGCCTGATGACAGGAATAGCCGGGGGTCAGAGCATCTTTGTCACCCCGGACTCAACTAAGACGCAGAAAAAGCGCTCCCGTGAACGCGGGACGACAACATAAAAATGTTTAAGCCTTAAGAGGGTACTATGGATTTTGAACAGATTTCCTGCTCGCTGCTTCCGCTTCTTGGAGGCAAAGAAAATATCGCCAGCGCCGCGCACTGCGCCACGCGCCTGCGCCTGGTGCTGGTCGATGATTCGCTGGCCGACCAGCAGGCCATCGGCAAAGTTGAAGGGGTGAAGGGCTGTTTTCGTAATGCCGGACAGATGCAGATTATTTTCGGCACCGGGGTGGTAAATAAGGTCTACGCTGCCTTTACTCAGGCGGCGGGTATTAGCGAATCCAGCAAATCGGAAGCCGCCGACATCGCGGCAAAAAAGCTCAATCCGTTCCAGCGCATCGCCCGCCTGCTATCAAACATCTTCGTGCCGATAATCCCTGCCATCGTCGCCTCTGGTCTGCTGATGGGTCTGCTGGGAATGGTCAAAACATACGGCTGGGTTGACCCGGGCAACGCCATCTACATCATGCTGGATATGTGCAGCTCGGCGGCATTTATCATTCTGCCGATTCTGATTGGCTTTACCGCCGCCCGCGAATTCGGCGGTAATCCTTATCTCGGCGCGACGCTTGGCGGCATTCTGACTCATCCAGCGCTGACTAACGCCTGGGGCGTGGCCGCGGGTTTCCACACCATGAACTTTTTCGGCTTCGAAATTGCCATGATCGGCTATCAGGGTACGGTGTTCCCGGTACTGCTGGCAGTATGGTTTATGAGCATCGTTGAGAAGCAGTTGCGTCGCGCAATCCCCGATGCCCTGGATTTGATCCTGACGCCGTTCCTGACGGTGATTATATCCGGTTTTATCGCCCTGTTGATTATCGGCCCGGCCGGTCGCGCACTGGGCGACGGTATCTCGTTTGTCCTCAGCACCCTGATTAGCCACGCCGGCTGGCTCGCCGGGTTACTGTTTGGCGGTCTCTATTCAGTTATCGTCATTACCGGTATTCATCACAGCTTCCACGCGGTTGAAGCCGGGTTGCTGGGCAATCCCTTCATCGGCGTCAACTTCCTGCTGCCGATTTGGGCGATGGCCAACGTCGCTCAGGGCGGAGCCTGTCTGGCGGTGTGGTTCAAAACCAAAGATGCAAAAATTAAAGCCATTACTCTGCCCTCGGCGTTTTCCGCCATGCTGGGCATCACCGAGGCGGCGATTTTTGGTATCAACCTGCGCTTTGTGAAGCCATTTATTGCGGCGCTGATTGGTGGTGCGGCGGGCGGCGCATGGGTGGTATCTGTACACGTCTACATGACCGCGGTCGGCCTGACAGCGATCCCCGGCATGGCCATCGTGCAGGCCAGTTCGCTGTTGAACTACATTATCGGGATGGTTATCGCCTTTGGCGTCGCCTTTACGGTCTCCCTGGTTTTGAAATACAAAACGGACGCTGAATAATGTCTCTTCCATCACGACTGCCTGCGATTTTGCAGGCAGTAATACAGGGCCAGCCACGTGCGCTGGCCGATAGCCACTATCCGCGCTGGCACCTTGCGCCGGTCACCGGGCTGATGAACGACCCCAACGGCTTTGTCGAATTTGCCGGACGCTATCACTTGTTTTATCAGTGGAACCCGCTCGCCTGCGATCATACGTTTAAGTGCTGGGCGCACTGGAGCTCCCCCGATCTGCTACACTGGCAGCATGAGCCCATTGCGCTGATGCCGGACGAAGAGTATGACCGTAACGGCTGCTACTCCGGCAGCGCGGTGGATAACAACGGTACGCTTACCCTGTGCTATACCGGCAACGTGAAGTTTGCCGACGGAGGGCGAACCGCCTGGCAATGCCTGGCAAGGGAAAGCGCCGACGGCACCTTCCGCAAAATCGGCCCGGTCCTGCCGCTGCCGGAGGGCTACACCGGCCACGTGCGCGACCCAAAAGTCTGGCGACACGAAGACCTGTGGTACATGGTGCTGGGTGCGCAGGATCGGCAAAAGCGCGGCAAGGTGCTGCTGTTCAGCTCTGCGGATCTCCATCAGTGGACGAGTATGAGTGAAATCGCCGGCCACGGCATCAATGGCCTCGACGACGTCGGCTATATGTGGGAGTGTCCGGATCTTTTTCCTCTCGGCGACCAGCATATTCTAATCTGCTGTCCGCAGGGGATTGCCCGCGAGGAAAAGTGTTACCTGAACACCTACCCGGCAGTATGGATGGCGGGCGAGTTTGATTACGCTAGTGGCGCTTTCAGCCATGGCGAACTGCACGAACTGGACGCCGGCTTTGAGTTCTACGCCCCGCAAACCATGCTTACCAGTGATGGCCGTCGTCTGCTGGTCGGCTGGATGGGCGTGCCGGAGGGCGAAGAGATGCTTCAGCCGACCCTCATCAACGGCTGGATCCATCAGATGACCTGCCTGCGTGAGCTGGAGTTTATCAACGGTCAGCTCTATCAGCGTCCGCTACGGGAACTGAGCGCCCTGCGCGGTGAAGCGAACGGCTGGTCGGGGAACGCCCTGCCGCTGGCACCGATGGAAATCGATTTGCAAACCCGCGGGGACGATATGTTGAGCCTCGATTTTGGCGGCGTATTAACCCTTGAGTGCGATGCCAGCGGACTCCGCCTGGCCCGACGCAGTCTCGCCAGCGACGAGATGCATTATCGTTACTGGCGCGGAAACGTCCGCTCGCTGCGCGTTTTCATCGACCAGTCGAGCGTGGAGATTTTCATAAACGGCGGTGAAGGGGTGATGAGCAGCCGCTACTTCCCGGCCTGCTCCGGTCAGCTAACATTCTCCGGCATCACGCCGGACGCATTCTGCTACTGGCCGCTGCGAACTTGCATGGTAGAATAAGCGTTTTGCTTCAGGCTCATGGCGTCGTAATGAAAACCAAACGCGTAACCATTAAAGATATAGCCGAACAGGCTGGCGTCTCCAAAGCGACCGCCAGCCTGGTACTGAATGGTCGTGGCAAGGAGCTGCGCGTGGCGCAGGAAACGCGTGAGCGCGTACTGTCGATTGCCCGTAAGCATCACTATCAGCCAAGCATTCATGCCCGCTCGCTGCGCAACAACCGCAGCCACACCATCGGGCTGGTGGTGCCGGAGATTACCAACCACGGCTTTGCGGTCTTTGCCCATGAGCTGGAGATGCTGTGCCGCGAGGCGGGCGTCCAGCTGTTGATCTCTTGTACTGATGAAAACCCCGGTCAGGAGAGCGTGGTGGTCAATAATATGATTGCCCGCCAGGTCGACGGGATGATCGTCGCTTCCTGTATGCACAACGATGCCGACTATCTCAAACTCAGCCAACAGCTGCCAGTGGTGCTGTTTGACCGGTGCCCCAATGAAAGCGCGCTGCCGCTGGTAATGACCGATTCGATTACCCCAACGGCGGAACTGATTTCCCGCATCGCGCCTCAGCATAGCGATGAGTTCTGGTTTTTAGGCGGTCAGGCGCGTCTGTCGCCCTCCCGCGATCGTCTGACCGGGTTCACGCAGGGTTTGGCTCAGGCGGGTATTGCCCTGCGCCCGGAATGGGTGATCAACGGCAATTACCACCCCAGCTCCGGCTATGAGATGTTTGCCGCACTCTGCGCGCGCCTTGGGCGGCCGCCCAAGGCGCTATTCACCGCCGCCTGCGGGCTGCTCGAAGGGGTTCTGCGCTATATGAGCCAGCACCATTTACTCGACTCCGATATTCATCTGACGAGCTTTGACGATCACTATCTTTATGATTCGCTGTCGCTGCGTATCGACACTGTCCAGCAGGATAATCGCCAGCTGGCCTGGCACTGCTACGATCTGATAAGCCAGCTGATCGAGGGCGATACGCCCGAAACGCTACAACGCTACCTGCCCGCAACGCTGCAGTTTCGGCATCAGTAATAACTGAGTATTTTTGAATAGCGACGCGGATGCCGATTGGTCTGAACGGCCCGGCGATCGCCGGGCATACCATTGGCGCCGGCATCGTGCTGGTAACGACCATATTAGGGCGTTTGAGCAGTTGCCTGGCCTCACGCAGGGAGACTGGATTAACTGACCGCTGACAAAATGCCTGACAATGACAGTCCGTTTTGTGCCAGGAGCGGACGTTGCTCACCTTAAAGAAAGTACTGCGTTTTATGTTCACTTTGATGGACTACCAGCGAACCATTCAGGTAACAGGCAGGCGAGATTGCCGAATGGCCTGCCTACCGGCAGCTATGAATGTACAATGGCAGAGAAAAACCTCTGGTTGTTTCCGAATTACTTTATCACGACAGTTATTTACTGCCCCTGCCAGGGCAGTAAGTGATAAAGCAAAACGGCTTTTACAGGTTATTACGTAAAAGCATTAGCTTTTTCTGGTTGACCACCAACAGATAACCGAACCGGCACTGAAGTGGTTTACTGAATTTGGCCACCTGAACAGAGGTGATATGCTCACCTCAGAACATTACAGGTGCCTCAATGAAAAAAAGAAATTTCAGAGCAGAGTTTAAACGCGAATCCGCTCAGTTGGTCCTTGATCAGAACTACACCGTTGCAGCTGCGGCCAGTGCTATGGATGTGGGTCCTTCTACCATGACGCGATGGGTAAAGCAGTTGCGGGATGAACGACAGGGCAAAATACCTAAAGCCTCCCCTATAACCCCAGAACAGATTGAAATACGTGAGCTGAAGAAAAAGCTACAACGCATTGAAATGGAAAACGATATATTAAAAAAGGCTACCGCGCTCTTGATGTCGGACTCCCTGAACAGTTCTCGATAATCGGGAAACTCAGGGCGCGTTATCCTGTGACCACTCTCTGCCACGTGTTCGGGGTTCACCGCAGTAGCTACAGATACTGGAAAAACCGTCCTGAAAAACCAGACGGCAGACGGGCTGTATTACGCAGTCAGGTACTTGAGCTACATGGCATCAGCCACGGTTCGGCCGGAGCAAGAAGCATCGCCACAATGGCAACCCAGAGAGGCTACCAGATGGGGCGCTGGCTTGCTGGCAGGCTCATGAAAGAGCTGGGGCTGGTCAGTTGCCAGCAGCCGACTCACCGGTATAAGCGTGGCGGTCATGAGCACGTAGCTATCCCGAATCATCTTGAGCGACAGTTCGCTGTAACAGAGCCAAACCAGGTGTGGTGCGGTGATGTGACCTATATCTTGACAGGTAAGCGCTGGGCGTACCTCGCCGTTGTTCTCGACCTGTTCTGAAGAGGTAAGGGATATTCAGGCACTAAAGGATGATTTAAGTCTTGATGATACTACCCGCAAGCAATTGATTGCCGCCAGAGCTGGACAGGGCTGGTTCATAGCTGAATGTATGAAACTTTTTCCATCTTGTCCTTTCACCGGGATTTCATTTCCTGCATTACTTCGTGCCAGCCATATAAAGTCATGGCGAGCTTGTCAAAGCGGACAAGAACGTTTGGATCCCTTCAATGGCATCATGTTAGTGTAAGTATCGTGTCTGATTCTGCCGGTGACAAAATACCCGAGCCTTTGCGGAGCCCCAGATGAGTTCTATCAGGTTCCATACACGAATGGCCATTTCTGTCTTGGACTGCCATATTGAGTGGAATATCACCAGCAGGAGATTTATGCAAATCTCGCTGGGTCGGGCTGCTATTTCCCATTAGCAGGTTTACCCGTCATTCTTGCTGCAACCTGTGACTTTACTGTTCGCAGCCATTTCAGAACCAGGAGTATCGTCAGAGTGATCATTTGATCACTGTTTTGATCACCCGTAACGAGACAAGCGAAATTTTTTCCGCGTTTTGATCAAAAGGTTTATGTGTCGTTTACTTCTCTGATCAAATCACCAAAATCATTACCAACTTCTGTCAGGGTGCGGCTTTGAACGATGATAGCCTTCTGGGGATAGGTGATCAGAGGTATCAGCGCATGCAAAGTTGAAGTGATCCGATGAACTTGATCATTTCAGGTGATCACTTCTTAGATTTTTTCCAGATACCAGCCCCATGGTTTGTTTTGAGCACCCACCTGACATGAGACAAACTGCCAGCCCACCAGATAGAGGTCATTGTTTAAACGCCGAAATACCATTCTGTGGTTTGAACTGGCCATTCCCAGGCAATCTGTTAACTGTTGACTAGTTACACCGGGGTAAGTGGCCACAGCCCAAATATAGATGTGATGGGGATGCTAGGACATTTTCCTTACCAGTTGTGCCACGCTATCAATAGGTCCCAAATTTTCAATGTCAATTCTTCTGGAAAAGTTATCTATAAACCACCAACCGCGTTGCCCGTTTTGTCGATTGTTCTTCACTTTAGTTTTGTGGTCGGCAAAAATAGAGGGGAATACCAATGGCTTAACAATAATTTTTCCTCTATGGCGCGCCACTCATCTTGCCTGTTCTGCTCTACGTTCATTTATCCGGTCCCCAGGTTTATAGGTCGTTAGCGGGAAAACTTTCAATTATCTTCCGATAACTTTGCTATCAACTGTAATTTAGCCTTTATGAGGCTTAGTTTGCTTATCTTAGCCACTGAGCATTCATCACTAAAATCAAGGAATTTGCATGTTTTGGGCGCGTCGGCTCATATCAAATTTTACTGCTGGTGTAATTTACTCTTAGTTGTTTTCCCTGTGGATGAAAACCAATGGTTTTCGATTTCGGCGCTAACGGCGCTGTGAGGGTGTAAGCGTTCCCCGCATCTGCGGGGATGAACCGATGTTGCTGCCGTCGAGCATGGTGCGGATACCGGGTTCCATTGTCTGCTGAATAATGGTTATTTTTTCCTGCGGTGCACGGCGGCGACGCCGTTCAGCTCCTGATAAAACTTCAACCATCTTATTATTCTGACTGGTGTTAAACATAGGTCCAAGACTACCTCTTATTTTCAGAGAGGCGAAGTGTCTGGTGATTTATAGGGCCACCCTAATCAGACGTATCAGAACAGGCAAAGCGGATGAGATCAGATATACCTGATCTCATCCGCTGTTCACGCCTCAAATTTCTCCAGATACCAGCCCCATGGTTTGTTTTGAGCACCCATCTGACATGAAACAAATTGCCAGCCAACGAGATAGAGGTCATTGTTCAAACGTCGAAATACCATTCTGTGGTTTGAGCTGGTCATTCCGAGGTGATCTGCTAATTGTTGGCTGGTTACGCCGGGATAGAGTGCTAAAGCAAAAATATATGAGTGGTGGGGATGCCATGACATTTTTGTCAATAAATGCGCCACGGTATCAAGCGATCCCAAATCTTTAATATAAATTCTTCTGGAAAACCTATCGATATTCCACCGACCGCGTTGACCGTTTCGCCGATTTTTCTTCACCATAGTGTTTGGATTATCGTAAAAAGAAGGAAATAACAACGGCTTAACAACAAAGTCTCTTTTTAGTGCTAATTGTTTTTTAAGCTTTTTTCGGCGTTCTAAATATTTACATCTCCACCATTCATCCTCTGTAATACGTCGATATGCTTTGTTTCCATATATACGGCGTATGTTTTTTTCGATAAGACCCCAGTCATATTCATTATTATTCTCAGTATCCATTTACCCCTCCTGATTTTTAGTGATTTGCTACAGCCAAGCTTTCAATAACCATGGGTTGATTAAATTCGTTGGGTAATTACATAGGTAACGACTTGCAGTCCCTGGATTAAGGTAATACCAGTGACAATATTGCGTAACGCTAATATTGCAAGGCCAGTATTCACGATAGTAGCGCTCAAAGTGACGCAGCCAATGTGGACTAGTGCTTGAATTAATGGTGCTGGACGGTGTGATTAACGGACTGATTTTCTTAAACGCATGCAGTCGCCGTAGTGCTCTTAAAAGAGCTTTACTACGAAATGATTTTTTATCCACCAGCATCGTTACATATGCGAGCAGGGCCTCTGGCGTTTCGTTTTCAATTTGACTGAATTGAGCCCTGTTTTCCTTTTCAGCAAAAAGAGAATCCAGCTTACCGGGCAAAGGGCAATGTTCCTGTGCAGGCACAGAAGAAGCAGGATTAATCTGTAATTGAGCTGGTTTAATGCGCCTGGCTTTTTTCAGGCATGAGTAGTGTTGAGTTCCGGAAAGGCCAATATTGTCAGCGACATGCGTTTTTGAGTAGCGCTTGGCAAAGTAGCTAACCCTTAGAAGCAATGCCGTTAAAGCTTCGGTATCGTCCCGGTTAACCAGATAGTATCCATGCTTAGGTAGCCAGACCCTACCGCCAGTAGCGTGTTTCCAATAGCACTTCACCAGTTGGTTAATTTTGTGAGGATGGCGGACAGCGTTGCCATCCATCATCAGAAGATAATGGTAATGCTGAGCGGGGGCCTTATTCTGCTCTCTTACCCAAAATACCCGCATGAAACTTTTGGGATAGATCTTCCTGAGGGCGGGAATCAGCAGCTGATGAAACTCCGTAATAACATTATTGTCAGGGCTATACTGAGGCAGGTGAAAGTCATAGCGTACTGCCAGAAAACGAGAGCAGCTGCGGTAAGTTTTATCAACGGTCCGGAACAGTGAATTCATGATTTTAGTATTCTGCTGGCTCTCTTCAGGCATGACTGGCCAGAGGACATTGTCATAGAGAAACTCCCCACCAGGTCTGATGACAGGATAAGCAGAGCTCCGGGTAATATTATTAATTACCGGGTTCTGAGGAATAGGATCTCTGCTAGGAGTTTTATTATTTATCATGGAGTTACATTAAGGCTCGATTCGCTGCACCGTTCTGAATTGATGCGCTTATTGTTTCAACTGGTTGCATCAACAGGCAAAAGAAAGGCTGGAAACTCCAGCCCTTTGACACAATGCTCATTTATCGTTCTGTGCAAGCCAGTTTTCATACAAACTAGCGGGCCAGCCGAGCGTTTTACCGCTCCGCATCAGTGGCTTAGGAAAATATCCAGACTTTACCCAACGATAGAGGGTGGTACGGCTGCAATCGAGAAGTTCAAGCATTGCATTGATGCGAATCAGGCGCTGAGGTTGGTGTAGGGCAATAACTCTGTCAGACATGGATGATTTGTTTTTCAAACTGCTAACTCCCAATGAAGTGTATTGAAATCATCAGGAGTTAATCAGATTAAGATTGAGTTTACTTCCGCACCTTCTGAAAGGTCATCGAGGATCTTACGCAACTCTTTCTTTATCCTAATTTTTTCTTTTTTGTTTTTTCATTGCCCTAAGGCTTTCAAGGTCTTGAATCTGGCGTGCAAATAGATTCAGTGCAAAACCGAGCTGTTCAGCTGCTTCTTTGCGGGACATAGGTAATGTCTCTGTGGAAGGCCAAAACTTTTTAGCTTGTTTTTCGATCTCATCAAGAAGGTCTGTAATCGTTGGGACAATAATTTTTTTGCCGTCTTTTTTATTTTGACCAATAATCGCCAGAGCTGCGATCAGTAACTCTTCTCGCTTGATAGCATAGTTTTCCCCTTTCAGCGGAGGAGGGTTTTGAATCTCACGTTCTGCCAGTCTTTGGCTATATTTTTCTTTATCATTCGTTTTATCTTCAGCCACATTCATAAGTTCGAAATCAAGGAGTGGCGCTATCTCGTTACGTAAGAAGCCATGCGTATGAAGTGATTCATTTGACAGAGACTCATTGATCCCTGACAGAAGCAGGGTAGGAGTGATGGCAACATAATTCGCCAACTCTGGAGATGTCAGTTTTCCTTTTTTGTAATCCAATTCGAGACATTGACCAAAGTTTATCACCTCTGTATCTACGATTGTGTCCTTGTTAATTATAAAGAATTTTATATCAAATTTACCGGACAGAAGTGTCAGGAGGGCTGAAGAAAGATCTGCATATGTGGCGAGTGTGTAGTGATGTTTGGCCGAGCGCAAAATATTATACAGACTGACGCAGTCTTTTGGTCCCGGCTTGTTACGCTGAATTTGCTGCTGAACCTTTTTACCCAGTATTTCTGAAAAATCCATACAGCCTTCTATTCTCGATAGGAAGTGACGGTGAAGTAACGTCACCCATTACGTCACCTGTATTTCACCCAAACAAAAAGGACTTAGCCAGTTTCCTGTCTAAGTCCTTGATAAACTTGGTGGCCCCTGCTGGACTTGAACCAGCGACCAAGCGATTATGAGTCGCCTGCTCTAACCACTGAGCTAAGGGGCCGTGGCGGAGGATTATAAAGTAACTGCTCGCGGCAATCCAGCCATACGCACCTGCCTGCTGTTTTTATAAACAATGCATTTTCAATCTTTTATACTTAAAGCCTGAATCAATAAGCAGGAGTAATAATGATCAGCGATATCCTGGCGCCAGGCCTGCGGGTGGTGTTCTGCGGCATCAATCCGGGCAAGTCTTCCGCCCATACTGGTTTTCACTTTGCGCATCCCGGTAATCGCTTCTGGAAAGTGATTTACCAGGCCGGGTTTACCGATAAATTGCTCAAGCCGGAAGAGGAGCAGCAGCTGCTGGATACCCGCTGCGGCATCACCATGCTGGTGGAGCGGCCCACGGTGCAGGCAAGTGAGGTAAACCTGCATGAGCTACGCAGCGGCGGGCGCGAGTTAGTTAAGAAGATTGAGGACTATCAGCCCGCGGCGCTGGCGGTCCTCGGCAAGCAGGCGTATGAGCAGGCTTTTAGCCAGCGTGGGGTGCAGTGGGGAAAGCAGAAGATCACCATCGGCGTAACGCAGGTGTGGGTGCTGCCCAATCCGAGCGGCCTGAACCGGGCAACGCTGGAGAAGCTGGTGGAGGCGTACCGGGAGCTGGACGAGGCGCTGGTGGTGCGGGGGCTTTAGGCTCTGAAGCGTCAGCCATAAAAAAGCTCCCCGTAGGGAGCTTTTTTAACATCAGGACGAATTAGTCGTCCAGGAAGCTACGCAGCACTTCAGAGCGGCTCGGGTGGCGCAGTTTACGCAGCGCCTTCGCTTCGATCTGACGGATACGTTCGCGGGTAACGTCGAACTGTTTACCCACCTCTTCCAGCGTGTGGTCGGTGTTCATATCGATACCGAAACGCATACGCAGGACTTTCGCTTCACGGGCGGTCAGGCCAGCCAGTACGTCGTGGGTGGCGGCACGCAGGCTCTCGGTGGTGGCAGAGTCCAGCGGCAGCTCGAGGGTGGTATCCTCGATGAAATCACCCAGATGCGAATCTTCATCATCACCGATTGGTGTTTCCATGGAGATTGGCTCTTTAGCGATTTTCAGCACCTTACGGATCTTGTCTTCCGGCATCAGCATGCGCTCGGCCAGCTCTTCCGGCGTCGGCTCGCGGCCCATCTCCTGCAGCATCTGGCGGGAGATACGGTTGAGCTTGTTGATGGTCTCAATCATATGCACCGGAATACGGATGGTGCGCGCCTGATCCGCGATAGAGCGGGTGATCGCCTGACGGATCCACCAGGTTGCGTAGGTGGAGAACTTATAACCACGACGGTATTCGAACTTATCAACCGCTTTCATCAGACCGATGTTGCCTTCCTGAATCAGATCCAGGAACTGCAGACCGCGGTTGGTGTACTTCTTGGCGATAGAGATAACCAGACGCAAGTTCGCCTCAACCATCTCTTTCTTCGCACGGCGGGCTTTCGCTTCACCGATGGACATACGACGGTTGATGTCTTTTACCTGCTCGATGGTCAGGCCGGTCTCTTCTTCAATCTGCTGCAGTTTCTGCAGGCCACGATGTACCTCTTCAGTCACGTCGCGCAGTTTTTCAGACCACGGCTTGTTCATCGCGATAGCGGCGTTGAACCAGGTCTCGCTGGTTTCGTTGCCGGTGAAGAGGGTGATGAAGTTCTTCTTCGGCATTTTGCACTGTTCAACGCACACCTTCATGATGATGCGTTCCTGGGTACGTACGCGATCCATCATCACGCGCATGCTGTTTACCAGGTAATCGAACTGTTTTGGCACCAGACGGAACTGTTTGAACACTTCAGAAAGCTTCAGGATCTCTTCCTGAGCGGCTGCGTGGCTGCGGCCTTTGGCTTTAATGGTGTCACGGGTGACAACGTACTGCGCGCGCAGTTCAGCGAACTTCTCGCGAGCCAGTTCAGGGTCGATGCTGTTGTCATCATCGCTGCTGTCGTCATCGCCATCTTCGTCGTCTTCGTCTTCGTCATCATCCATCTCTTCCTGAGAGAGTTCAGAACCGACGTGCGTCGCCGTTGGGGCCATGTCTTCTTCCGCGTTCGGATCGACAAAACCGGTGATCAGATCGGAGAGGCGGGCTTCTTCTGCCTCAACGCGATCGTACTGCTCCAGCAGATAGGTGATCGCTTCCGGGTATTCGGCAACGGAACACTGCACCTGGTTGATCCCGTCTTCGATACGTTTAGCGATGTCAATTTCGCCTTCGCGGGTCAACAGTTCAACGGTACCCATTTCGCGCATGTACATGCGAACCGGGTCGGTGGTGCGGCCGATTTCAGATTCAACGCTCGACAGAACCTGTGCAGCAGCTTCCTCTGCATCTTCGTCGGTGTTGTTTGAGTTTTCAGCAAGTAACAGATCATCGGCATCAGGGGCTTCTTCCATCACCTGAATACCCATGTCGTTGATCATTTGGATGATGTCTTCGATCTGATCGGAGTCGACGATATCTTCCGGCAGATGGTCATTGACCTCGGCATAGGTCAGATAGCCTTGCTCCTTACCACGTTGGACAAGAAGTTTCAGCTGTGACTGCGGGTTTTGCTCCATAAGACGGTATCCACACTTATTCGTTTGATTGGTGTCGGCGATACGGCTGCCAACCTTTAAAGCGAGGGCGTACTTGTATTTTTGCCGCTGCCTCTCAGTGCGGCTGTCGGGATCTACCCGATCGATATTCGGCACTTAAGCCGTTAAATACTTTTGTCTTTCTGTTATTTCTTTGCCAGCTCCTGGCTAATCATCCAGAGCTCCCGGCGTTCTTCGCTGCTTAAACCGTGTGTGCGCTCGCGAGCAATCAACTCTTCCTGGCGCAGTTCAAGCATCGAATCAAACATATGGTTGAGCGAGTCGGTGAAGGTCTCTTCAGCAATTTCTTTATCTGCTATATCGTCCCACATCGACAGTTTTTCAAGGGTTGCGGACGCTTTTGTTCCGCGATAGTGCTCTAAAAGTTGCCCGGTGGTCAGACCTGGCTGTGACAAACAAGTGTTGACCAGTTCTGCAAATAAGCCAAGTCCGGGCAGCTTTTCGTGGTCTAAACCCGCCAGAGAGGGCACGCGTGGGGCCAGCTCCGGGTTTTGCACCAACAGTCCTATCAGTATACGCATGGTTGTGCGTTTTAGCTGAGGCGCGGGGCGAACCGCTCCGCTTTCAGCCAGTTTTGGCATTAAACGTTCAAGCTGGCTGTCATCCAGAATGCCAAGTTTCTTGCCCAGCTCCTGGCGCAGATAGATGCGCAACGTTTCGCCCGGCACCTGAGTAATCAGCGGTAACGCCAGCGTGCTCAGCTGGGCGCGGCCATCCGGGGTGCTCAAATCTACCTGCGGCATCAGGCTGTTAAACAGAAACGTGGAGAGCGGTTGAGCCTGCTCCATCCGCGCTTCAAATGCCGCTTTGCCCTCTTTACGCACCAGCGTATCCGGGTCTTCGCCGTCGGGCAGGAACATAAAGCGCAACTGGCGCCCGTCGGTCATATAAGGCAGCGCCGTTTCCAGCGCGCGCCAGGCGGCTTCGCGTCCGGCCCGGTCACCGTCGTAACAGCAGACGACCGTGTTGGTCACCCGGAACAGCAGCTGGATATGGTCGGCAGTGGTAGAGGTACCCAACGACGCCACGGCATAGTTAATGTCGAACTGCGCCAGCGCCACCACATCCATATAGCCTTCGACCACCAGCAGCCGCTGCGGTTCAGCGTTATTCTGCTGGGCTTCATACAGGCCATACAGCTGGCGGCCTTTATGGAAAATATCGGTTTCCGGGGAGTTGAGGTATTTCGGCAGGGCATCGCCCAGCACGCGGCCACCAAAACCAATTACCCGGCCACGCTTGTCGCGAATAGGGAACATCACCCGTTCGCGGAAGCGGTCATAGCTACGTCCCTGGTCGTTAGTGACCAGCATGCCCGCGTCGATGAGTGATTTACGATCTTCGCTATTGCCGCCAAAACGCTTCAACACGTTATCCCAGCCGGGCGGGGCGTAACCAATAGCGAAACGCGCAATAACATCGTCGCTCAGTCCGCGCTTGTTCAGATACTGACGCGCAGGCTCAGCAGCAGGTTGCTTGAGAGACTGTTGGTAAAACGAATTCAGGCCATCCATCAGCTGATACAGCGTTTGTCGTTGATGACGCTCTATCTGGCTGGGGCCACTGCCTGCTTCATAAGGCACTTCAAGATTGTGCATGGCAGCCAGCTCTTCGACGGTTTCAACGAACTCGAGCTTGTCGTAGTTCATCAAAAAGTCGACGGCGTTGCCGTGCGCGCCACAGCCGAAGCAGTGGTAGAACTGCTTTTCACCGTTTACGGTGAAAGAGGGGGTTTTTTCGTTATGGAATGGACAGCACGCGTGATAGTTCTTGCCCTGCTTCTTCAGCTTTACCCGCGCGTCGATGAGATCGACAATGTCGGTTCTTGCCAGCAGATCGTTGATAAATACGCGTGGAATTCGTCCAGCCATAGGCCCCAGAAATTTTTAGGAACGTATAAACGAAAACAAGCCGCGCATTCCTTCCGGAAGCACGGCCTTACGACTACTACTCTGTCTGACGACTGAGGACGTGCGTCCTCAATAGATTAGTACAGACGAGTACGGCGTGCGTTTTCGCGAGCCAGTTTCTTCGCGTGACGTTTCACAGCAGAAGCTTTAGCGCGCTTACGTTCGGTCGTTGGTTTTTCATAGAACTCACGACGACGAACTTCAGCCAGAACACCTGCTTTCTCGCATGAACGCTTGAAGCGACGCAGTGCTACGTCGAACGGCTCGTTTTCACGTACTTTAATTACCGGCATGTAACTCTCACCTTTATAAATTCGGTTTGCCGCTGGCATCAACGCCAGCTTATTTCAAAATGGTGCGGAATTTTACTGCAATTGCTGCTGCTTTGTAAAGCACCGCGGCCGTTTTTGAAAGGGGACTTTTATAAGGGTGAGGAGTATACACGAAGTGAACTCCAGGGGTGAGGAAAGTTTTACATCAACCCGCCCAGGCTCTACACTGCGCGGTATCTGAGTGAGGTAAAACAAGTCATGCGTGTACTGGGTATTGAAACATCCTGCGATGAAACCGGCATCGCGATCTACGACGATGAAAAAGGGCTGGTCGCCAACCAATTGTATAGTCAGGTAAAATTGCATGCCGACTACGGTGGCGTCGTGCCAGAACTGGCCTCTCGCGACCATGTGCGTAAAACGGTGCCCCTGATCCAGGCGGCGCTGAAAGAGGCTGGCTTTACGGCAAAAGATATTGACGCTGTGGCCTACACGGCGGGTCCGGGTCTGGTGGGGGCGCTGCTGGTGGGCGCCACTATCGGACGTTCGCTGGCGTTCGCGTGGGATGTTCCGGCTATCGCGGTTCACCATATGGAAGGGCATCTGCTGGCGCCGATGCTGGAAGAGAATCCCCCTGAATTTCCGTTTGTGGCGCTGCTGGTTTCCGGCGGTCATACGCAATTGATCAGCGTCACCGGTATTGGCCAGTACGAACTGCTGGGCGAGTCCATTGACGATGCGGCGGGTGAAGCGTTCGACAAAACCGCCAAGCTGCTGGGGCTCGATTACCCTGGCGGCCCGATGCTGTCGAAAATGGCCTCGCAGGGCACCGAAGGGCGCTTTGTCTTCCCGCGGCCAATGACCGACCGTCCGGGTCTGGATTTCAGCTTCTCCGGTCTGAAGACCTTTGCCGCCAATACCATCCGGAATAATGACGACGACGAGCAGACACGCGCTGACATCGCCCGCGCCTTTGAAGATGCGGTGGTGGATACTTTAATGATCAAGTGCAAACGCGCGCTGGATCAGACCGGCTTTAAGCGCCTGGTGATGGCGGGGGGCGTTAGCGCCAACCGCACGCTGCGCGCGAAGCTCGCTGAGATGATGCAAAAACGCCGCGGTGAAGTCTTCTATGCCCGCCCGGAATTTTGTACCGATAACGGGGCGATGATCGCCTATGCCGGTATGGTGCGTCTGAAATCGAACGCCACGGCGGATCTCAGCGTCTCCGTGCGCCCGCGCTGGCCACTGTCCGAACTGCCTGCGGCCTGATCTTTCACCCGGCCCGGATGTTAAAAGGTAATATCAAACATCCGGGTGCGGGCCAGCAGGCAGTAGAGCTGGCAGTCATTTTTCACCCGCAGCTTCTCCATCGCCCGAATTTTATGCGCGCTCACGGTCTTAATGCTCAGGTGCATGCGGCGCGAGATATCCGTCAGGCTCCCTCCTTTACAAAGTAAACGCAGCACGTCCACTTCTCTGGCGGAGAGCGTCTCCGCGGCCGGCTTTTCACCGGGGAAGAGCAGCTCCAGCAGCGCCGGTTCGACGTAGACGTCGTCATTCATTAAGCAGGTGAGCGCGTCGCGAAGGGTTTTCGCGTTTATATTGTGGCTAACGTACCCCTTTGCTCCTGTCTCAATGGCCAGACGGAGAAGCTGCGGATTTTTGTAGCGGGCCAGCAGAAGTATTTTGAGCCCCGGAAAACGCTGGCGCAGGCCTTTTACCAGCGCCAGCCCCTCCATACGGCTTAGCGGATCGGCGCTGTGGGCGCCGTTAAGCGTGTAGCCCAGCAGCAGGATATCGGGAAGCTCTCGGGTCAGCGTTTTCAGCAGATCGGATGTCGACTCCGTTTCATCGTTGATTGCAATCGCTGCGCCAGCGCTATTCATGTCGTCGATCATCGCCCGGACGCCCCGGCGAATCAGCGGGTGCTCATCGGCAATGGTTAAATTTAATCGCATCGTAATTCTCCAGCATTGAACGCTGAGACGATAACGGCCAGCGTATTTATAAAACCAATTTTAACCCCCGCGAGAGCGTATTAATTATCCTTTGGAAGATATTTTTAATATTAGAAATGTCTTGCGCTATGGCGGCTGGTATTATTCGCCTGAGTGCCTGTTGTTTTCGCGTTATGCATATTATTTTGGTTATTTTTACTCTGCGTTGCGGTTGACATTTTCGCGTTCAAAAAAGATCGGGAAACTAATACACGTAGAGACAGTTCTTATTTATTAGAAGAAGGCTCTTATTGGCTGGATGATGATTTTCTTTCATTGTGAAAAAAGGGATTTCACATAAATAAATGTCATTAAGGAACGTTGGCAAAAATGAAAAAAAGAATTTTATCGTTACTGATCTGTGCGATCGTCTCCAGCACCGCCTGGGCCGATACCTTACCTCAGGCCACCCTGGCGGAGGAGGGCGTTGCCTACGATGCGATCATTGTTAAGCTGAAACCGTCGACAGACGCGGGCGCCCAGCCTTCGCTGACCCTGAGCGACCCTTCACTGGCAGCCACCGCCATGTATCCCGCCGATAAAAATACCACCGAAATGGCGGCGATAAATAAGCGCTACGGCTTCGATCGCTATTTGCGTATTAATCTGCCGGGCGATAAGAACCAGGATAAGAACTACATCAACAGCATTATTAGCGAGCTGGAACATAATCAAAATATTGAAGCGGTCTATCCGGAATCACTTCCCGTTTCGCTGGAAGAGGAGCAGGGAGAGAACAGCGCCGTCAGACCTGGCTTAAGAGCATCCAGCGGCAGCCTCGGTGCGGTTTCAGTGCCGGATTTTCGCCATCTCCAGGATTATTTAAAAGCGCCGGATGAAAAGCGCGCGGGCTATTTTATGGGCGGGGTTAACCGCGACAGTGTCAACCTTTATAAAGGCAATGAGGGGGAAGATATTACCCTTGTCTCTTCAGAAAACTGCGCCTGGAACCCGCAACATGTCAATTTACCGCCCATCGCGTTCAGCCAGGGCAGTGCCACCAGCACCAGTGCCACCTGCTCTGAGCGGGAACATGGAACAGCCTCCATGGGTATTCTGGCCGGGCGGGATATCGGGGCCGGGGTGCGTGGGCTGAGCTGGAAGAGCAAGGTGGGCTATGCCGGTTGGCCTTCAAGCAATCTGTATAAGCTGATCCCTCAGCTCAAAGCCGGGGACGTGGTGTCGCTGAACATGCAGACCTACGGCGGTGAAGTGGCCGGTACCTGTCAAAAAAACTGCTACATACCGATTGAAAACGATCAGAGCTACTTCAATGTTATCAAAGCCCTGACTGACAAAGGGGTGTTTGTCGTCACCGCCGCAGGCAACGGCAATATCAACCTGGATGCGCCGGGCTTTAACGGCAAGTGGGATACCAACGTTCGCGATTCCGGGGCGATTATCGTCGGCGCGCTTTGTGCCAAAGATGGTAAACGCGCCCACTTCAGTACTTACGGCAAGCGCGTCACCAGCTCCTCCTGGGGCTGCAACGATGTCACCACCACCGGTTACGGCCCGCTTTATAACGCCCCTAACGCCAACTATACCAGCAGCTTCAACGGCACCTCATCCGCAACGCCCATCGTGGCGGGCGTGGTGGCCAGCCTGTCTGGGATCGCCAAAGCGCATGGGATCACCGTGACGCCGCTACAGATGCGTCAAATCCTCCAGGAGACCGGAACACCGGCCGCCAGCGGCACCGGGCAGACCATCGGCACCCAGCCGGATATGGCGCGGGCGGCGGCCAAAATATTGGCCCTGAAGGATGGGGGCGATACCCTGCCGGCGCCGACGGCAGCAGCGGGCGCGGATTACAGCATGGAGTCACCCACGTCGGGGGTGAAAACCTGGCCGCTGGACGGCAGCCAAAGCCTCAATGCAAAATCGTATAACTGGAGCGTGACCAAAGGCGCTGGCACCTTCTTTGTGCAGCAGAACCTGAACGGTACCCTGAGCAGCAGCGTGAACAGCGCCCATGCCTACGCGGTGATCCCGGCGAATACCGAGGGCGATGCGGTCTTTACCCTGACCACCACCGGCGCGGACGGCCGCACAGCGCAGGACAGCATGACTATTAAGGTCAGCAAGCCGGCCATCCCGGCGCAGGACGAGACCCCGGCCCAGGACGAGACCCCGGCCCAGGACGAGACCCCGGCCCAGGACGAGACCCCGGCCCAGGACGAAACCCCGGCCCAGGATGAAACTCCGGCCCAGGATGAAACCCCAGCCAAAGAGACCGTTCCGGCCTATAACCCAAAAATTGCCTATCCGGTGAAATGCACCAAAGTGTCCCACAACGGTAAAATCTGGTTTAACCAGTGGTACGTCAACCCGGGCCAGGAAGAGCCGGGCAAAGGCTTCAGCAATTGGGGCGTATGGCGTGAAGAGGGGGCGTCGAACAACACCTGTAAATGATCGGCAAGCCTGGCGTCACGCCAGGCTTTTTTTAGACCTTCAGCATGCCTTTCTCTTCCAGAAACGCGATGATGTTTGCCAGCCCGTCACCCGCTTTCAGGTTAGTAAAGGTCCACGGACGCTCGCCGCGCATGCGGTTGGTGTCGCGCTCCATCACCTCCAGCGAGGCCCCCACGTAAGGGGCGAGATCGGTTTTATTGATCACCAGAAAATCGGATTTGGTGATCCCCGGCCCGCCTTTGCGCGGGATCTTCTCCCCTTCCGCCACGTCGATCACGTAGATCGTCAGATCTGCCAGCTCCGGGCTGAAGGTGGCGCTCAGGTTGTCGCCGCCGCTCTCGACAAAGATCAGATCCAGGTTGCCGAACTTCTCGCTCAGGGCTTCTACCGCCGCCAGGTTCATCGAGGCATCTTCACGAATGGCGGTGTGCGGACAGCCGCCGGTCTCCACCCCCACAATGCGCTCCGGCTCCAGCGCGCCCGCCTCGGTGAGGATGCGCTGATCCTCTTTGGTGTAGATATCGTTGGTGACGACGGCCAGGTGATAGGTGTCGCGCATCGCTTTACACAGCGCTTCCAGCAGGGCGGTTTTACCCGACCCCACCGGGCCGCCCACGCCCACGCGCAGGGGGTGTTTGTACTCAGACATAGAGACTCCTCAGGAACGGAATAATCGTGAATATTGGGTTTCGTGGCGCGCCGAGGCGATGGCCGACAGCGGCGTGGCGGCCCCCAGTTCGTCATCGCAAAGCAACAGCGCCTGCGCCAGCCCGTCGGTAAAGCGATCGCAGAGTTCGATGATCAACAGCTGGGCCGCCTGCTGCCCAAAGGGCACCAGCTTGACGCCCGCCATTACCGCGCTCTCGATCCAGCTGTAGCCAAGACTCAGCGCCATCTCGCGCAGGCCGATGCCCCAGTGCACACCGAGCCACGCCATACCGCATAGCTGGCTTTGCGGGAACAGCGCCAGCCAGTCAGGTGGGCAATCCGCCTCCCAGCTTTTGATCAGCCGGGTAAACGCCGCCCCGCGGTTGCGCTCCTCTTCCCGCAGCTCGCGGGTCTCCCGGCAGGCCAGCAGGTACGCCGTCCAGTGCGCGGCGCTCGCCAGATCCTGCTGTTCACAGGCGCGGTACAGGCGGGAAAAGAGCGGCAGATCGACGCGGAAAAAGCCTTGCTCCATCTGCTGACACTGCCAGGCTTTGAATGCCGCCGGGGTAGTGACCCAGCCCGCTTCCACCGCCCACTCCAGCCCCTGCGACCAGGTAAAAGAGCCCACCGGCAGACTGCTGCTGGCGAGTTGCATCAGGCGCAACCACTGGCGGGACGGCTCCATCAGCTCATCAGCGCCAGCAGGGCAGAGGCGATCAGCCCGCCGCCGAGGGTTTTACGCAGCCCGTCGTGACGGCGCAGCAGCAGGCCTGCCGCAAAGCTTGCGCACAGCACCGCGGCGCTGGCGAGCATAAAGCCGCTGGTAAACAGCCAGAAGCTGTGGCCTGCCATCTCCACCCCGTGCGCCCAGCCGTGGAACATCGCCAGCGCGGGCACCGCCAGCAGCAGGCGGTTTTCGGTTTTGAACATCATGGCACCACACACCGCCAGCGAGGCGATAATCAGCATCTCCATGCCGCTAAAGCCCCCCAGCAGGCTGCCTGCAATCGCCCCGGTGAGCATCATGCCGAGAGTGGCAAAGGGCATCAGCAGCCTGCGGCCGCTCAGGGCGGCAAGCACGCCTGCGCCGGTCAACATCAGCAGATGATCAAGCCCGGTCAGGGGATGGAAAAAGCCCGCCTGAAAGCTGTCGCTGCCGTGTCCCGGATGGGCCAGCGCGGGCAGGGAGAAGGCCAGCAGAAGCAGGGGTAACAACTTACGCATAATTAATCCTTAATGTGAATGAGCGTGAGAGTGGGAGTGCCCTTCGCTGGCATAAGCGCCCGCTTCCGGTTCAAAGGGCAGGGTGGCGAAAGTGACGTCCAGGCCCAACAGGTGCAGCATTTCATCCAGCACGTGATCGTGGTGATAGCGCAATTCGCCGGGCATGACCTGCAGCGGGACGTGGCGGTTGCCCAGGTGATAACAGGCGCGGGCCAGCAGGAACGGGTCCGCGCAGTGCACCACCGACAGCGGCTCGGGGGCGGCAATGACCTCCACCACTTCATGACCATCGTCACTGGCAAGCAGGTCGCCGCCCCGCAGCAACAGACCGCGGGGCAACATCAGCCCGGCGTCACGGCCATCGTTAAGCACTACGCGGGCGCGGCTCTTTACCCGCACATCAATGGGCAGCGTGACGTGTGCGGTAACGGGATGGGGATGATCAAGGCGTTGGGTTAAGGTGATCATGAGTCCTCCTCAGAACAGGAAATAGCGTTGCGCCATCGGCAGAACCTCTGCCGGTGCGCTGGTAATCAACTCCCCGTCAATGCGCACCTCATAGGTTTGCGCATCGACGGTAATGTTCGGCTGCAGGCCGTTGTGGATCATGTCGGCCTTCTTCACCGTCCGGCAGCCTTTGACTACCGCAGTGGCGCTCTGCAGGTTCAGCTGCTGCGAAATGTTGTTATCGGCGGCAGCCTGCGAGAGAAAGGTCAGACGGGTGGCGTGGCGGGCGGCGCCCAGCGCGCCAAACATGGGCCGGTAATGCACCGGCTGCGGCGTGGGGATCGAGGCGTTGATGTCCCCCATCGGCGCGCAGGCGATCATCCCGCCTTTGACGATGGTGGCTGGCTTGACGCCAAAGAAGGCGGGGGACCAGACCACCAGGTCCGCCAGTTTCCCCGCCTCAACCGACCCGACCTCATGGGCGATGCCGTGGGTCAGCGCCGGGTTGATGGTGTACTTGGCGATATAGCGTTTTACGCGCAGGTTGTCGTTATCGCCCGACTCCTCCGCCAGCGGGCCGCGCTGTATCTTCATGCGGTGCGCCACCTGCCAGGTGCGGACGATCACCTCTCCCACCCGGCCCATCGCCTGTGAATCGGACGAGGTGAGCGAGAAGGCGCCAATATCGTGCAGCACATCTTCTGCCGCAATGGTCTCCCGGCGAATACGCGATTCGGCAAAGGCCACATCCTCGGCGATATCCGGGTCGAGGTGGTGGCAGACCATCAGCATGTCCAGGTGTTCGTCGATGGTATTCACCGTGTAGGGCAGCGTGGGGTTGGTAGAGGAGGGCAGAATGTTAGGGTGCGCGCAGGCGGTGATGATATCCGGCGCATGGCCGCCGCCCGCCCCCTCGGTGTGGAAGGTGTGGATGGTGCGCCCGGCGATGGCCGCCAGGGTGTCCTCGACAAACCCGCCCTCGTTAAGGGTGTCGCTGTGCAGCGCCACCTGGATATCCATCTCATCCGCCACCGTCAGGGCGCAGTCGATCGCCGCAGGGGTGGAACCCCAGTCCTCATGAATTTTCAGGCCAATCGCACCCGCGGCAACCTGCTCGCGCAGGGCATCCGGGTTGGAGCCGTTGCCTTTACCCAGCAGGCCGACATTCACCGGCAGCGTGTCGACCGCCTGCAACATGCGGGCGATATACCACGGCCCTGGCGTGCAGGTGGTGGCGTTGGTTCCTGCGGCCGGTCCGGTACCGCCGCCAATCATGGTGGTGACGCCGGAGACCAGCGCCTCTTCCGCCTGCTGCGGACAGATCCAGTGGATATGGGTATCGACCCCGCCTGCGGTGACGATCTTCCCTTCGGCGGCGATCACCTCGGTGGCCGCGCCAATGGGGATGGTTACGCCGGGCTGAATGTCCGGGTTACCCGCTTTGCCGATGGCGAAGATCCTGCCCTCCTTCACGCCGATATCGGCTTTGACGATCCCCCAGTGATCGACGATCAGCGCGTTGGTCAGCACCAGATCCACGCAGTCCTGTGCCAGCATCTGCCCCTGGCCCATGCCGTCGCGGATCACTTTTCCGCCGCCAAATTTGACCTCTTCGCCGTAGGTAGTCAGATCGTTTTCCACCTCGATCCAGAGCTCGGTATCGGCGAGACGGACTTTATCCCCGGTGGTGGGGCCGAACATGTCGGCATACGCCTGACGTGAAATCTCAGCCATGGTTGACCTCACCCATCACCTCGCCACGAAAGCCCACAATACGCTGCGCGCCTGCCACCTGTACCAGCGTGACGGCGCGCTTCTGCCCCGGTTCAAAGCGCACGGCGGTACCGGCGGCAATGTTCAGCCGGTAGCCTCGGGTCGCCTCACGATCGAACTTAAGCGCCGGGTTCACCTCAAAAAAATGGTAGTGGGATCCGACCTGGATCGGGCGGTCGCCGTGGTTCTCGACGATCACCGTCCGGGTATCGCGATCCGCGTTAATGACGATCTGGCCGGGTTGTATCTGATATTCCCCTGGGATCATGTTGCCCCCTTACAGGATCGGATTGTGAACGGTGACGAGCTTGGAGCCGTCCGGGAAGGTGGCCTCCACCTGAATGTCCGGGATCATCTCCGGTACGCCCTCCATCACCTGGGCGCGGGTCAGGACATGGCGGCCCGCTTCCATTAATTCCGCAACCGTCTGCCCATCGCGCGCCCCTTCCATAATGAAGGCGCTGATCAGGGCCACCGATTCCGGGTAATTGAGTTTTACGCCACGGGCGAGACGACGCTCGGCGACCAGCGCGGCGGTAAACAGCAACAGCTTGTCTTTTTCTCTGGGGGTCAGTTCCATCGTGCTTCTCTCAGGTGTGCCAGATTCGGGGCGAACAGGGGGCTTTGGCGGTAAGCTGCGGACGCAGGCGCTGCCAGATCTCACGCATCGCCTGCTGGCAAATCAGGTTGTCGTGCGCGAGGAAGCGCACCGACAGCAGGCCGTCGGTGAGGGTCGCGCCAGCGAAATGCTCCAGCGGTGCCAGGGCTTCGCGGGCCTCCTCCAGCTGTGTTTCGCTCGCCGGGTAAAACAGCAGGGTGCCGATCCACGGATGTTCCGCCACGGGGGTCAGATCGCCGTCGGCCAGGTGCTGGCGCTCGATTAACAGCGGCTCACCCTCAAGCCAGACTTCGAGACGGCTCTCAATACGACCGTGGCTGAAGGGCTCATTAATCACCGGGCGGCCCAGGCAAAACAGCTCCCAGGCCAGCAGCGTACTGCTGCGCTGCAGATGGAACACCGAGCGCAGGGCGGCCTGTGCCCCGGGAAAGAAAAGGGTGTCCTGCGGCAGCCACTCCAGCATGGCGTTCTCGTCCAGCGTGAAGTGCTGATCCAGCCGCGCCAGGGCGCCGTTGCTGCGATAGAACTTGCTGGCGCCGGGCATGGTGATCAGCGCGTGGCTATGGGCCGCAAGATGAACGGTAATCGCCAGCTCATCCCCGCCGACAATCCCGCCTGGGGGATGCAGCAGATAGAGGTGGCAGGTTTCACCTTCGGGATAAAAGGGGCGCTGCACGGTGAGTGGCCCGACGTGGCGGGCAGAGTGGAGGAGGGTTTTCTCAGGCGAGTGGGAAAAGTGCAGGGCAAGGGATGCCTGCCAGCCTTTTACTGTTTTTTCATGCGCCTGAGTTGCTGACATGCTTTATCCATCTGCTCGCCGTCGGGTTTTTTTAGTATGCCCTGGCGGAAATGAAGGCTGTCATATGAGTCGCTTATGGATGGGGGGGTTGCTAAGCGCCCACTTATTTTCTGGAATGGTGGAATTGTTCCGTTCACTATGACTTCTCTGCGTTATGTACGCCCCGCTGCGGTGAACGTGTTAAGGGGGCTGCCGCCGCCCCCTTAACAATCCCGGCTCCCGGCAAAGAAAATCGCCGCTTCGCGGTCCCTTCGGCTTATTCCCTCCGGCTAACGGGTCGGGCGTGATCCTACATCCATGTAGGTCACGCCCTCTCGGCGCATCCCTGCGCCTCGCCCCGGCCTGCGGTCAACGCCTCAGCGATTTTCAGCCGGACTCACGCTCCCTCAGCCTTCGCTGCGGCCTGAATGAAACAGAACGTCATTTCTCTGCAAATTTTTTTATTGCCGGAATGTAGCACGGGTGTTGAGTCCCCGCTGAAATCGGCGAACCGGAGACCGGATGACAAGGGCTGGACGCCAGGGATGGCGGCCAGAGGCGAATCGAGACAGGATGTCGAGTTGAGCCGACCGCAGGCAGCAGGTCGTGAGGTGAGCGCAGTGCGAAGCACCGATTTCGTCGCGGGGCCGCGGGGATTGATAAGGGGGCCGCGGTGGCCCCCTTATCACGTTCACGGGTTCCGGAACGTCATATTCTGTTGGTCGTAAAGTGAACGGAACTATTCCACTAAACTCAATATAAGCTACCGCGTCTCTTTCTTCTTCCGCTTCAACCGCGCCCAGATCTTCGTCTCCTGATGCCGCCACAACCGCTGAATATTGTCATGGTGACGCAACAGGATCAGACAAGAGAGCATCGACACCGGAAAGGTAAACTGCGGCTTAAACCACCAGACATAAAATGGTGCAATCAGCGCGCTCACAATGGCGCCAAGCGAAGAGTAGCCGCTCAGCAACACGCTGAGCAGCCAGGTGCCGGCCATCACGCCGGTCAGATCCCAGCCAATGGGGGCAATGGCGCCAAACGCGGTGGCGACGCCTTTTCCACCTTTAAAACCAAAGAAAACCGGCCAGATATGGCCCAGACAGGCGGCAATGGCAATCAGCCCCAGCCAGAACGGCGTGACGCCCAGTGCATACGCGCCCCAGACGGGAAGCATTCCTTTCAGAACGTCAAAAATCAGAACCGCTACGGCTGCTCCTTTGCCGCCAATTCGTAGTACATTGGTCGCTCCCGGATTCCCGGAGCCGCTCTCGCGTGGGTCAGGCAACCCGGCGATACGGCAGACCAGAATGGCGCTGGAAATTGAGCCGCAAAGGTAGGCGAGGAGGATCATTCCAGGCGCGATTGCACTCATAACGCTGTTCCGTTTTGAAAATGTCGTTTTGTACTTAGCATCTGTGGATAATACGCATAATTCGCCGGGAGTGGTATCCGGTTTAGCCAAAAACCAGGCAGGTCGTGATGGATATAGTATTTATAGAGCAACTTTCGGTAATCACCACTATCGGGGTGTATGACTGGGAGCAGACCATCGAGCAGAAACTCGTGTTCGATATCGAAATGGGCTGGGATAATCTCGCCGCGGCAAAAAGCGACGATGTGAACGACTGTCTGAGCTATGCCGACGTGAGTGACGCGGTCATCAGTCACGTGGAAGGCCAGCGTTTTGCGCTGGTGGAGCGCGTGGCGGAAGAAGTCGCGGAGCTGCTGCTCAGCCGCTTCAACTCCCCATGGGTGCGTATCAAAGTCAGCAAGCCGGGGGCGGTTGCGCGGGCGGCCAATGTGGGCGTCATTATCGAACGTAGCCAAAATCTGAAAGGAAACATTTAAAGGTATAATAGTTAAACCAATTCCTGTTAAATCAGTCTTAGAGCTGTTCCTTTTACGGTTACCCCCTGGGTAGCCCTTTTTTCTGTCTTTTAGGGGTTAATTGATGAGCGATATGCACTCCCTGCTGGTGGCAGCAATACTGGGTGTGGTCGAAGGATTGACAGAGTTTTTGCCGGTTTCCAGTACAGGCCATATGATCATTGTCGGCCATCTGCTGGGGTTCGAAGGCGAAACGGCGAAAACCTTTGAGGTAGTGATCCAGTTAGGATCCATTCTGGCGGTGGTGGTGATGTTCTGGCGTCGCCTGTTCGGCCTGATTGGCATCCACTTTGGTCATCCGCCGCATGAAGGCACAGGTAAAGGGCGTTTAACGCTGCTGCACATTCTGCTCGGGATGATTCCGGCGGTAGTGCTGGGTCTGTTACTCCACGACACCATCAAGTCGCTGTTTAACCCGATTAACGTCATGTATGCCCTGGTGGTCGGCGGTATCCTTCTAATTGCCGCCGAGCTGCTGAAGCCGAAAGAGCCCCGCGCGGCGGGTCTGGACGACATGACCTACCGTCAGGCGTTTATGATTGGCTGCTTCCAGTGTCTGGCACTGTGGCCGGGCTTCTCTCGCTCCGGGGCGACGATTTCAGGCGGGATGCTGATGGGCGTGAGCCGCTATGCGGCCTCTGAGTTCTCATTCCTGCTGGCGGTGCCGATGATGATGGGCGCCACGGTGCTCGATCTCTACAAGAGCTATCACTTCCTGACCGCGGGCGACATCCCGATGTTTGCCGTGGGCTTTGTCACCGCCTTTATCGTGGCGCTGATCGCCATCAAAACCTTCCTGCAACTGATCAAGCACATCTCGTTTATCCCGTTCGCCATCTATCGCTTTATCGTGGCGGCCGCGGTATACGTGGTCTTCTTCTGATTGCCCGCCCTCAGTCTTTCGGCTGAGGGCAATGCTGTTCCTTCCAGGCTGCGACGGCCCGGATCCGCCGTTTCGTTAACTCTTCCCGGATTTCTGCTCCTTTAAATCCAGCTTCGACGACCGCTTTTGTCGGCACCGCTTTCGCCACTTCCCAGGCTTCACGCAGCAACCGCCCCTGCGGATAATCGTTGGCTTCAAACCCGGTACGCCCGCGCACGTCGGCTTCGCTGGTTAAGGCGATCTGCTCCACGCGCTGCGGTTTGCGCCAGGCGTCAATACTGTCGAACAGCTTGATGATGGTGGCCGGTTTAAGGATCGGGAAGGTGTGGATCAGGTCGTGGAACTCGGCAACCAGCTTCGCCAGATCGCGGATCTCGTTAGGGACCCGCATCCGCTGGCAGACGCGTTCAACCAGCCGCACGCCCGCCGGACCGTGGCCGTGGTGGCGCGGCCAGAGTTCGGGCGGCGTTAACCCCTTCCCGAGGTCGTGACAGAGCGTGGCAAAGCGGACGTCTACCTCCGGGCTCAGCATCGCCGCCATGCTCAGGGTCATCAGGGTATGGATGCCGGTATCGATTTCCGGGTGCCACTTCGCCGGGGCCGGCACGCCAAACAGGGCGTCCACTTCCGGGAACAGTACCTTCAGCGCCCCGCAGTCGCGCAGCACCTGGAAGTAAACCTGTGGATTACGCGTGGTGAGCGCATTCTCGGTCTCTTTCCACACGCGTTCGGGGGTAAGGTGTTCCAGCTCGCCCGCTCTGGTCATGGCGGCCATCAGCGCCATCGTTTCATCGGCGATGCGAAAACTCAGGTGGGCATAGCGGGCCGCAAAACGCGCCACGCGCAGCACGCGGAGCGGATCTTCAGAGAAGGCGGGGGAAACATGGCGCAGAATGCGGTTCTGCAGATCCGACTGGCCGCCATAGGCATCAATGATATGGCCGTGTTCATCCTGGGCGAGGGCGTTAATGGTCAGATCGCGGCGCTGCAAATCCTCTTCAAGGGTGACGTCCGGGGCGGCATGACAGGTGAAGCCAGTATAACCGACGCCGGATTTGCGCTCGGTACGCGCCAGCGCGTACTCGTGGCGGCTTTGCGGATGCAGGAAGACAGGAAAATCGCGGCCTACCTGCTGGTAGCCCGCATCGAGCATCTCCTGAGGTGTGGCGCCTACCACCACCCAGTCTTTATCTTTGACCGGCAGACCTAAAAACGCATCACGAACCGCACCACCGACCAGATAAATCTTCACGCCACACTCTCCCGTATTAAAAATGGCAATAATACGTAAGTGTGGCAGAGATAGCGATTTAGTTCATCCAGCGGTCTTTACGCTTACGGCTCGGTACCAGATGCGGCAGCACCAGACCCAGCAGCAGACCCATACCCAGCACGCCGCCGCCATACATAAACCACTGCATAATAATGGTGCGCTGTTTGTCATCCAGCTGCAGGTTGGCTGCGCTCACCTTTTTCTGGGCGACGATCAGCTCGTTCTTCAGCTTCTGGTTTTCGTCTTTGAGACCGTTGATCACCCCGTCGCTCTGCGCCACTTTCTGCTGCATTTCAGCCGTGCGCTGGTTCCAGGTGGCGTCGATATTGGTCAGTTTGTCGGTCAGGGTTTTGACCTGGTTTTCCAGATCCGGCACGCGGGTGCGCAGGCTTGGGCTGGTGCTAAGCTCTTTCAACGGGATCCAGGCGGTACGGCCGCTGCTGTCGCGCACCTGGCCATAGTTAGAGTCGGCATTGCTCTGTAACAGCACCACTTCCTCGCCGGCATTAATCGTACCCACGAGGCGATAATTGTCACCCGGACCACTACGTACCCAGGTATTCAGTTCGTCAGAAACGTAGCGTTTCTCTTCAGCGTGAACCGCTGTTGCGGCGCTAAAAGCAAGTAATGTCAGTCCGATTAGGCGTAATTTAAGCATCAGGCAGTCGTTATTTTCGTAAAAAGTGGAACGATAGTAGTGGTAACGGCTTCTCCACGCAAAGGATTCGTCAGCATTCGGAATCCTCCGTGTAGGGTTTGCCACTTTAACAAACTTTACGCCCGTCAAATTGCTCATTGCGTGGCAATCTGGCGCAAAATACTATCTACTGACAAAAAAGTGGCGAGTAAGTTCGCCTAAATTTACCCCGCAGTGCTGCAATCAAAAGAACAAGGCCATGGCTCAGGAAATCGAATTAAAGTTTATCGTTGAAAATGAGAGCGTCGACGCGCTGAAAAACCATCTGCACCAGCTGACAGCTGAACATCACGAGCCGGTGCAACTGCTCAACATCTATTACGAAACTCAGGACCTGTGGCTGCGTCGCCATGACAGGGGGCTGCGCATCCGCGGCGTTGATGGCCGCTACGAGATGACCATGAAAATTGGTGGTCGCGTGGTGGGCGGTCTGCATCAGCGCCCGGAATACAACATTGATATTGACCAGCCTGCGCTGGATCTGGCGCGCTTTCCGGCGGAAGTGTGGCCGGAAGGCCAACTCCCCGAGGGCCTGGAAGAGAGCGCCAGCCCGCTGTTCAGCACCGATTTCTGGCGTGAAAAGTGGCTGGTGAACGAAGGTAAAAGCCGCATTGAAATTGCCCTCGACCGGGGTGAGGTAAAAGCGGGCGAGTTCCAGGAGCCGATCTGCGAGCTGGAGCTTGAGCTGCTGGAAGGCCACGCCGATGACGTGCTGAAGCTGGCGCGTAAGCTGGTGACCCAGAGCGGTCTGCGTCAGGGGAGCCTGAGCAAAGCCGCCCGCGGCTATCATCTGGCCCAGGGCAATGCCCTGCGCACCCTGAAACCGCTGGAGATTATGCGCGTCGCGCCGAAATCCTCCATCGAGCAGGGATTTGAAGCCTCGCTGGAGCTGGCCCTCAGCCAGTGGCAGTATCACGAGGAGCTGTGGGTCCGCGGTGTGAAAGGGGCGAAAGCCGAGGTACTGGCGGCGATGGCGCTGGTACGTCACAGCCTGACGCTGTTCGGCGGCATTGTGCCACGTAAAGCGAGTGCTCACTTACGCGATCTGCTGACCCAGACCGAAACCCTGATGGCGTCGGATGTCTCTGCCGAGACGGCGGTCTACAGCCCGCAAACCGCCACCGCGAAACTGGCGCTGACCGAGTTTCTGGTGACACGCGGCTGGCGCACCTTCCTCGACGCGAAGGCGCAGAGCAAAATGGCGGATAACTTTAAGCGCTTCGCCGATATTCACCTCTCCCGTCACGCCGCTGAACTGAAAACCACCTTCGCCCATCCGCTGGGGGATCAGTATGGCGATCAGCTGATTCGTCTGGCGCGTAACATCGACAGCATGCTGCTGCTGGCAGGGGCCTATGACGGCCCGGTGGCCCGCGCCTGGCTGGAAAACTGGCAAGGGCTGCTGCATGCCATTAAGACGCGCCAGCACATTGAAATTGAGCATTTCCGTAACGAAGCCATTTCGCAGGAGCCATTCTGGCTGCACAGCGGAAAACGTTAACGCAGGCAAGGAACCCCAATGATGCCGCTTTCTTCACCCTTACAGCAGCAGTGGCAGACGGTATGTGAGCGTCTGCCGGAAACATTACCCGCCTCGTCATTAAGCGAGCAGGCCCGGCAGGTGCTGGCGTTTAGCGACTTTGTGCAGGAGAGCGTTACGGCACATCCTGACTGGCTGACCGGGCTTGAGGCCGCGCCGCCGCAGGCGGACGAGTGGCAGCACTACGCGCAGTGGTTACGCGACGCGCTGGCAGATGTCAGCGATGAAGCCGCGCTGATGCGCGAGCTGCGCCATTTCCGCCGCCGGGTAATGGTGCGCATCGCCTGGGCGCAGGCGCTGATGCTGGTGAGTGAAGAGAGCACGTTGCAGCAGTTGAGTCACCTTGCGGAGACGCTGATCGTCACCGCGCGCGACTGGCTGTACGACGCCTGCTGTCGTGAATGGGGGACGCCATGCAGTGAGGAGGGCACCCCGCAGCCGCTGCTGATTTTAGGGATGGGCAAGCTCGGCGGCGGCGAGCTCAACTTTTCCTCAGACATCGATCTCATCTTCGCCTGGCCGGAGAAGGGTGCCACCCGTGGCGGACGCCGTGAGCTGGACAACGCCCAGTTCTTTACCCGCCTGGGGCAGCGGCTGATTAAGGCCCTGGATCAACCCACCCAGGATGGCTTTGTCTATCGCGTGGATATGCGCCTGCGTCCGTTCGGCGACAGCGGCCCGCTGGTGCTGAGCTTCGCCGCGCTGGAGGACTACTACCAGGAGCAGGGGCGCGACTGGGAGCGCTACGCGATGGTGAAGGCGCGGATCATGGGCGATAACGACGGCGCCTATGCCAGCGAGCTGCGCGCCATGCTGCGCCCGTTCGTGTTCCGCCGCTATATCGATTTCAGCGTCATCCAGTCGCTGCGCAACATGAAAGGGATGATTGCCCGGGAAGTGCGGCGTCGTGGCCTGAAAGACAACATCAAGCTGGGGGCGGGCGGTATCCGGGAGATCGAGTTTATCGTCCAGGTGTTCCAGCTGATCCGCGGCGGGCGCGAGCCGTCGCTGCAATCCCGCTCCCTGCTGCCAACGCTTGCGGCAATTGCACAGCTGAACCTTTTGGCGGAAGGGGATGCGCAGATCCTGCGTGAGGCCTACCTCTTCTTGCGTCGGCTGGAGAACCTGCTGCAGAGCATTAACGACGAACAAACCCAGACCCTGCCGGGGGATGAGCTTAATCGCGCCCGCCTCGCCTGGGGGATGCGCCTTGACGACTGGCAGGCGCTGACCGAGGCGCTGGATGCGCACATGGCCGCGGTGCGGCGGATTTTTAACGACCTGATTGGCGACGATGAGAGCGAATCACAGGATGATGAGCTGTCGGAGCACTGGCGCGAGCTGTGGCAGGATGCGCTGCAGGAGGACGATACTACCCCGGTGCTGGCCCACCTCAGCAATGATGACCGTCACCGGGTGGTGGCGCTGATTGCCGATTTCCGCCTGGAGCTGAACAAGCGCGCCATTGGCCCGCGCGGACGTCAGGTGCTCGATCACCTGATGCCGCACCTGCTCAGCGACGTCTGCTCCCGCGCCGATGCGCCGGTGCCGCTGTCGCGCCTGACCCCGCTGCTCAGCGGGATCATCACCCGCACCACCTATCTGGAGCTGTTAAGCGAGTTCCCGGGCGCGCTTAAGCACCTGATTTCCCTTTGCGCCGCCTCGCCAATGATCGCCAGCAAGCTGGCGCGCTATCCGCTGCTGCTGGACGAGCTGCTCGATCCCAATACCCTTTACCAGCCGACGGCGACCGACGCCTACCGGGACGAGCTGCGCCAGTATCTGCTGCGCGTGCCGGAGGAGGATGAGGAGCAGCAACTGGAGGCGCTGCGTCAATTTAAACAGGCGCAGCTGCTGCGTGTGGCTGCCGCCGATATCGCCGGAACGTTGCCGGTGATGAAAGTGAGCGATCACTTAACCTGGCTGGCGGAGGCGATTATTGATGCCGTTGTCCATCAGGCGTGGGTACAGATGGTGGCGCGTTATGGCCAGCCGAAACACCTGGCCGATCGGGAAGGGCGCGGCTTTGCGGTGGTGGGATATGGCAAACTGGGCGGCTGGGAGCTGGGCTACAGCTCCGATCTGGATCTCATTTTCCTTCACGACTGCCCGGTAGATGTGATGACCGACGGCGAGCGTGAGATCGACGGGCGTCAGTTCTACCTGCGCCTCGCCCAGCGCATCATGCACCTGTTCAGCACCCGCACGTCGTCGGGCATTCTGTATGAAGTGGATGCCCGCCTGCGTCCGTCCGGGGCGGCGGGCATGCTGGTCACCTCCACCGAGTCGTTCGCCGAGTATCAGAAGAACGAAGCCTGGACCTGGGAGCATCAGGCTCTGGTGCGCGCCCGGGTGGTCTATGGCGATCCGCAGCTGAAGGCGCAGTTCGATGCTATCCGGCGCGACGTGCTGACCGCCACGCGTGAAGGCCAGACGCTGCAGACCGAGGTGCGCGAGATGCGTGAAAAAATGCGCGCCCATCTGGGAAATAAACATCGTGATCGCTTTGATATTAAAGCCGACGAAGGCGGTATTACCGACATCGAATTTATCACCCAGTATCTGGTGCTGCGTGACGCCCACGCCAAACCGAAGCTGACCCGCTGGTCGGATAACGTGCGCATTCTGGAACTGCTGGCGCAGAACGACATTATGGATGAGCAGGAGGCGCTGGCGCTCACCCGCGCTTACACCACGCTGCGCGATGAACTGCACCATCTGGCGTTGCAGGAGCAGCCTGGTCATCTGCCGCTCGACTGCTTTAACGCCGAGCGGGAGCTGGTGCGCGCCTGCTGGCAGAAGTGGCTGGTGGAACCGTGCGTAACAAAACAAGTGTGATATTATCGCGCGCAAATTGTGAATCTTTCTGGAGTCAGGAATGAAAGTAACACTGCCAGAGTTTGAACGTGCTGGAGTTATGGTAGTTGGCGATGTGATGCTGGATCGCTACTGGTATGGGCCAACCAGCCGCATTTCCCCGGAAGCCCCGGTCCCGGTGGTGAAGGTGGATACCATTGAAGAGCGTCCTGGCGGCGCGGCAAACGTGGCGATGAACATTGCTTCTCTCGGCGCACATTCGCGTCTGGTCGGTCTGACCGGCATCGACGATGCGGCGCGGGCGCTGAGCAAGACGCTGGCGGATGTGAACGTTAAATGTGATTTCGTTTCTGTTCCAACGCACCCGACCATTACCAAGCTGCGCGTGCTGTCGCGCAATCAGCAGCTGATCCGCCTCGACTTTGAAGAGGGCTTTGAAGGGGTAGATCCGGAGCCGCTGCACGAGCGCATCAACCAGGCCCTGGGCAACATCGGCGCGCTGGTGCTCTCCGACTACGCCAAAGGGGCGCTGGCGAGCGTCCAGCAGATGATTAAGCTGGCCCGCGCTTCCGGTGTGCCGGTGCTGATCGACCCGAAAGGCACCGATTTCGAACGCTATCGCGGCGCGACGCTGCTGACGCCTAACCTCTCCGAGTTTGAAGCGGTGGCGGGCAAATGCAAAACCGAGGATGAGATCGTTGAGCGCGGCATGAAGATCATCGCCGATTTCGATCTCTCCGCGCTGCTGGTGACCCGTTCCGAGCAGGGGATGACCCTGCTGCAACCGGGCAAAGCGCCGCTGCATATGCCAACCCAGGCGCAGGAAGTGTATGACGTCACCGGTGCGGGCGATACGGTGATTGGCGTGCTGGCGGCGACGCTGGCGGCCGGTAATACCCTTGAAGAGGCCTGCTACTTTGCCAACGCTGCCGCAGGCGTGGTGGTCGGCAAGCTGGGGACCTCAACCGTCTCCCCTATCGAACTGGAAAATGCGGTGCGTGGCCGTGCTGATACCGGTTTTGGCGTGATGAGTGAAGAAGAGCTGAAAGTGGCCGTTGCCGCCGCGCGTAAGCGTGGTGAGAAAGTGGTAATGACCAACGGCGTGTTCGACATTCTGCACGCGGGCCATGTCTCCTATCTTGCCAACGCGCGCAAGCTGGGCGACCGCCTGATCGTGGCGGTGAACAGCGATGCCTCCACCAAACGTCTTAAGGGTGAAACCCGTCCGGTGAATCCGCTTGAGCAGCGTATGATTGTGCTTGGCGCGCTGGAAGCGGTGGACTGGGTCGTCTCCTTCGAAGAGGATACCCCGCAGCGCCTGATTGCCGGGATCCTGCCGGACCTGCTGGTGAAAGGCGGTGACTACAAGCCTGAGCAAATCGCGGGCAGCGAAGAGGTCTGGGCCAACGGCGGGGAAGTGATGGTGCTCAATTTTGAGGACGGGTGTTCAACCACCAACATCATCAAAAAGATCCAGAAAGATAGCGAGAAATAAAAAACGGGCCGAAAGGCCCGTTTTTTTGCCGGGTGGCGGCTTCGCCTTACCCGGCCTACGGTAACAGTTGTGAATTATTCCACGTTGTCTACCGGTGGGATCGCCGGGGCCGGTTTCACTTCATCAACAACAACACCGCGGTTTTCCAGCTCGGTGAGGCGCTGCTCCAGCAGGGCAATCTTTTCGCGGGTGCGCAGCAGAACCTGCGTCTGCACGTCAAATTCTTCACGGCTGACCAGATCCAGACGCATCAGCTGCGCCTGCAGCACCTGGCGGATCTTCTTCTCAACATCATCACCAAACTCACGTACGCCTTTTGGCATGGATTCATGGACCTGGCGAGCAAGTTGTTCAATTTTTTTTGGGTCGATCATCATAGTTCCCTTGAAGTAAAGATGTTTAGAACCATTGTAGCGCGTTACGGGGATCCTTAAACCAGAATTGTGTGAAGCTTATGCGTTGCCGAACATTATCATTAGCGTTATAGTTATCCCGCTTATTCTCAGGGCGGGGCGAAATTCCCCACCGGCGGTAAATCAACACCATGTTGAAAGCCCGCGAGCGCTTTGGGTGCATACTCAAAGGTCAGCAGATCCGGTGTAATTCCGGGGCCGACGGTTAAAGTCCGGATGGGAGAGAGTAACGAACCAGTCGGGCGAGGCCCGCTCACGTTATTTTTTTGCCGTACTCCGGCGCTCCTAAGACTGCCCTGATTCTGGTAACCATAATTTTAATGAGGTTTTTTTACCATGAATCAGACGCTCCTTTCCTCTTTCGGTACCTCTACTGACCGTGTTGAGCAGGCGCTTGCTGCGCTTCGCGAAGGCCGCGGCGTGATGGTGCTTGACGATGAAGACCGTGAAAACGAAGGCGATATGATTTTCGCCGCCGAAACCATGACCGTTGAGCAGATGGCGCTGACCATCCGTCACGGCAGCGGTATTGTTTGCCTGTGTATCACCGAAGATCGCCGTAAACAGCTGGAACTGCCTATGATGGTAGAGAACAACACCAGCGCCTTCGGCACCGGTTTTACCGTCACCATCGAAGCCGCCAGCGGCGTGACCACCGGTGTCTCTGCCGCTGACCGCGTCACCACCGTGCGTGCCGCCATTGCCGACGGTGCAAAACCTTCTGACCTGAACCGTCCGGGCCATGTCTTCCCGCTGCGCGCGCAGCCGGGCGGCGTGTTGACTCGCGGCGGCCACACCGAAGCCACTATCGATCTGGTAACGCTGGCCGGTTTCAAACCCGCCGGTGTCCTGTGTGAACTGACCAATGATGATGGCTCTATGGCCCGCGCGCCGGAGTGCATTGACTTCGCGGTGAAACACAACATGGCTGTGGTCACCATTGAAGATCTGGTGGCGTATCGCCAGGCGCACGAGCGCAAAGCCAGCTGATAACGCAGCATAAAAAACGCCGGGTTAACCCGGCGTTTTTTTTACCCTATTCCTGCCGTCTGGAGCAGCACCAGACTGAGCCCCATTACCGACATCCCGCACAGCACGCCGTAGCTGGGATTGTTATTGGGATCGA
Organism: Leclercia sp. M50; assembly: GCF_037150775.1. Classification (NCBI taxonomy): domain Bacteria; kingdom Pseudomonadati; phylum Pseudomonadota; class Gammaproteobacteria; order Enterobacterales; family Enterobacteriaceae; genus Leclercia; species Leclercia sp. M50. The sequence goes on along the minus strand of NZ_JBBCPK010000037.1, from coordinate 781 downwards.
TCTCTTTGGCGAGCGGCATCAGCTCATCCACCGACAGCGCCACCATAATCCCTGCCACTGCCGCCATAATCGCCGCCATCACCACCGGCGAGATCAGGCTGCCGAGGATCAGCCACGCCAGTACGCCGCCTGCAATCTCCGCCATGCCGGAAATACCCGCCCAGAAGACCGCTTTACGTTTTGAACCGGTGGCCGCATAGACCGGGCCTGCGACCGCCAGCCCCTCCGGGATATTGTGCAACGCCACCGCCAGCGCAATACCGAATCCTAACTCCAGGTTGTTACTGGCGGTCACATAGGTCGCAACGCCTTCCGGGAAGTTGTGCAGGCTGATGCCCAGGGTCAGCAGCAGCGCAGTACGTCGCAGGTTGCGGGGCAGCGGCTGACTCCCTTTCTGCATCAGATCCTGCGGGTGCGCGTGGGGCAGCATTCTGTCCAGCGCAAAGTAGCCCAGCAGGCCAAAAACAAACATCCCGTAGCCGAGCACCGGCGACATCCCTTCGGTGCCGAGTGCCGCGGGCAACATCTCCATCAGGGAGATGAGCAACATGATCCCGGCGGCAAAGCCGAGCGAAAATGCCAGCACGCGGTTCGAGGGCTTCTGGCCCAGCACGCCGAGCAGGGCGCCGATAAAGGTGGCGGCGCCTGCGAGAATCGTCAGAATCAGAGATGGATCCGTACATCAACGTCGATCCAGGTACCATGAGCCCGATCCAACACGGGGAAGTGTTCGTTACTGAAGACGGCGCTGAAACCGACCTGGACCTGGGTCACTACGAGC
>NZ_JBBCPK010000036.1:0-42742 GCF_037150775.1 Leclercia sp. M50 | reverse complement strand
TGTCGAACCCCGGTCGGGGGTTCTCATCCCCCCACAGGCGAGCAACATGCGAAAAAAAAGCCCGCATTTGCATGCGAGCTCTTCTTTAAATATGGCGGTGAGGGGGGGATTGACTCGCTGCGCTCGCCCTACGGGCAGCCCACTCACTGCGTTCGCGGTCTGTCCAACTGGCTGCGCCAGTTGTCGAACCCCGGTCGGGGGTTCTCATCCCCCCCAGCGGAGAATATAAAAGAAAAAAGCCCGTACTTTCGTACGAGCTCTTATCTCGAATATGGCGGTGAGGGGGGGATTCGAACCCCCGATACGTTGCCGTATACACACTTTCCAGGCGTGCTCCTTCAGCCACTCGGACACCTCACCATATTGTTTTGCTGCCTTTCCTCTCGGGGGCAACGGGGCGCTACTATAGGGAGTCAGGCTAAAACGGTCAAGCAGATTTTCTGCTTTACTGCGCGTTCGGTTAAGCAATAAGCAGCTCCACGGTTTTCAGGCCGTGGAGCGGGCGATTAACGTTGTGAATCGAGCGCTTCCCCGTTCTTCACGACCTCTTGCGCTTTACCGTAGCTTTCAATCAGCAGCTGATAAGCCGGGAAGATATGGGTATAGACTTCTGCCCACTGCGATGCATCTTCACGATTCCAGGTGCGCTGGATCTCCGAGGCGACGGCGGCGGTATCCATCGGTACGACGCCAGCCTGGACGATACGCGCCAGGGTAATCTCCTGCGCCATTTTGCTGTAAGTGCCTGACGCATCGATCACCGCAAACACCTTATAGCCGTCGGCCACCGCGCTGATCGTCGGGAAGGCCATGCAGACGCTGGTAATGGTACCGGCGATAATCAGCGTCTTGCGCCCGGTCGCCTTCACAGCAGCGACGAAGTCCGGATTATCCCAGGCGTTAATCTCACCCTTACGCGCCACGTACTGCGCATGGGGTGCATTGGCGTGGATCTCCGGGATCAGCGGCCCGTTTGGCCCTTGCGGTACGGAGGCAGTGGTGATCACCGGGATATTCGCAAGAGTAGCGATTTTTGCCAGCGCCGCGGCGCGGGCACGCAGTTCCGGCATCGGCATATCACCCACGGTCTGGAACAGGCCGCTCTGGTGATCGATAAGCAACATCACCGCATCATCGACATCAATGGCCGGACGGGCGCCGTTAAAGTTAGCAGGGGTAGACATGATTCTCTCCTTTATTACCTTCAGATCTGGCCGAAGCGGCCGGAATTGAAATCGCGAACGGCTTCGGCGATTTCGCTTTTACTGTTCATCACAAACGGGCCGTAGCCGACGATCGGTTCATTCAGCGGCTCCCCGGCCATCAGCAGCACTTTGGCATCGCTGCTGGCTTCCAGATGCAGCTTCTCCCCTTGCTGGCTCAGCACCACCAGTTGGGCTTCACCTGCCTGTGCAGCGCCGTTCACCGTCACGCTGCCCTCCAGCACCACCAGCGCGGTGCTCCAGCCCTCAGGTTGGCTGAGCGTAAGATGGCTACCCTGATGCAGGGCGATGTCCCAGACGTTCAGCGGGGAGTAACTGTGCGCCGGACCGGTGGTCTCCTCGTAGCGTCCGGCGATCACCCGTAGCGATCCGCCGTCGTCAGGTAGCGTCACCACCGGGATCTGACGTTTTGTGATGCTCTGATAGCCCGGCGCCGTCATCTTGTCCTTCGCGGGCAGGTTGACCCACAGCTGCAACATTTTTAGTTCTCCTCCGTTTTGCGCAAAGGCCCTGGAGTGGAACTCCTCATGCAAAATGCCGGAGCCTGCGGTCATCCACTGCACGTCACCCGGGCCAATCACGCCGCCTTTACCGGTGGAATCGCGGTGTTCAACTTCGCCGGAATAGACGATGGTCACCGTTTCAAAACCGCGGTGGGGATGCTGGCCCACGCCGCGTTTCGCCCCATCCGCCGGGAAGGAGTAAGGCCCGGCGTAATCCAGCAGTAAAAATGGGCTCAGTGGCTCACCATGGGTCTGGTATGAAAACATCGAACGCACCGGGAAACCGTCGCCAACCCAGTGCGGCCGTGGTGCGGTATAAATGCCTGTTACGTTTTTCATCGTTTTCTCCTGATGTTCTGTTGATGTAATTAGCTTATATTCAGGGTTAATATCCCGGTAGATAGTGAAAATGACATGGACTGTTCCATTTATGGAACGATGAGGACGTTATGCAGGATCTCAATGATTTCGCGTGGTTTGTCAAAGTGGTCGAGTACGGCGGTTTCGCGGCAGCCGGGCGGGCGCTCGATCTGCCAAAATCCCGGCTCAGCCGACGGATTGCCCAACTGGAGGCACGGCTTGGGGTACGTCTGATCCAGCGGACAACGCGGCAGTTTACGGTTACTGAAGTGGGGCAGACCTTCTATCAACACTGCAAGGCGATGCTGATAGAAGCCGAGGCAGCGGAGGAGGCGGTCGCGGCCTTGCAGGCGGAACCGCGTGGCCTGGTGCGGATCACCTGTCCGGTCACGCTGCTGCACGTCCACGTCGGGCCGATGCTGGCTAAGTTTATGGCGCATTACCCCGGTATTAATCTGCAGCTTGAGGCGACCAACCGGCGGGTGGATCTGGTGGCGGAGGGTGTTGATATCGCCATCCGTGTGCGTCCTCGCCCATTTGATGACAGCGATCTGGTGTTGCGGGTGCTTGCCGACAGAGGGCACTGCCTGGTGGCGAGTCCGCAGTTGATCCAGCGTCTGGGTGTGCCGGCCACGCCATCGGAGCTCAGCGCCTGGCCGGGCCTGAGTCTGGGGGAGGGGAGACAGGTTCATAAGTGGGCGCTAAGCGGGCCGGAGGGGGCAAAAGCGGAGATCCATTTTCAGCCGCGCCTGATGACCACCGATATGCTGGCGCTGCGGGAGGCGGCGATAGCGGGCGTGGGGCTGGTGCAGTTACCTATTTTGATGGTCAAAGAGCAACTGGCGTCCGGGGCATTAATAAAAGTGCTGGAAGAGTGGGAGCCACGCCGGGAAGTGATCCATGCGGTCTATCCCTCCCGGCGCGGGCTGTTGCCGTCAGTCAGGACGCTGGTGGATTTTTTGACCGAGGAGTATGCGCGGATGGTGGAGGAGTGAGGCCGGGTTTGGGTTTCGTAGGTCGGGTAAGCCTGGTGCCACCCGACGCTTCCAGAACGCGCGGTATTGCATTAAGGCAAAATGCCTGATGGCGCTGCGCTTATCAGGCCTACGGAATCGAGGCTGGATTTGGGTTTCGTAGGTCGGGTAAGCGTAGCGCCACCCGACATGTACTGGCTGCGCCAGTTGTCGAACCCCGGTCGGGGGTTCTCATCCCCCCAGCGGAGAATCTAAAAGAAAAAAGCCCGTACTTGCGTACGAGCTCTTATCTCGAATATGGCGGTGAGGGGGGGATAGACTCGCTGCGCTCGCCGTTACTCGGCCCATCCATGGGCCTCGCCCCTTCGGGGCCAACGCAAGCGTTGTTCAAAAACGCTCCCGGCGTTTTTGTGCGGGCAGCCTGTTCGCTGCGCTCTCAGTCTGTCCAACTGGCTGCGCCAGTTGTCGAACCCCGGTCGGGGGTTCTCATCCCCCCACAGGCGAGCAACATGCGAAAAAAAAGCCCGCATTTGCATGCGAGCTCTTCTTTAAATATGGCGGTGAGGGGGGGATTCGAACCCCCGATACGTTGCCGTATACACACTTTCCAGGCGTGCTCCTTCAGCCACTCGGACACCTCACCATATTGTCATCCCGTTGTTGCTGGGACGGGCGCTAATGTAAGGAAAAGCCTGACTTACGTCAATCAACTTTTTCAGTAAATTAGCGCGTTCAGACAAACTTCAGCCAACATGATTTTTAATTGCGCTGAAAGTGCCTTTTTTATCAGCAACGACCGCACTCGCAAAATTTGTTATGCTGCAATCCAGTTGATAATGAACATAAAACAGCGCAACAGAAGGCAATCGCAATGGATATTATTTTTTATCACCCAACATTTGATAACGCTTACTGGATAAAAACACTTTCGGCGGCGCTGCCAGGCGCCCGGGTTCGGGAGTGGAAGCGCGGCGATAACGAACCCGCAGATTATGCGCTGGTGTGGCACCCTCCGGTTGAGATGCTGCAGGGGCGAAACCTGAAAGCGGTGTTTGCCCTTGGGGCAGGGGTGGACTCGATCCTCAGCAAGCTCAAGGCGCACCCGGAAATGCTGGCGGAGTCGATCCCCCTGTTTCGCCTGGAAGATACCGGCATGGGCCAGCAGATGCAGGAGTATGCGGTCAGCCAGGTGCTGCACTGGTTCCGCCGCTTTGACGATTATCAGGCGCTGAAACAGCAGGCCCGCTGGGAGCCGCTGGCCGACTATCAGCGCGAAGATTTTACTATCGGGATCCTCGGGGCCGGGGTGTTGGGATCGAAAGTGGCCGAAGCGCTGGCACCGTGGGGCTTCCCGCTGCGCTGCTGGAGCCGCACCCGCAAGCACTACCCTGGCGTCACCAGCTTTGCCGGGAAGGAAGAGTTACCGCAGTTTTTAGACGGCACGCGAGTGCTGATTAACCTGCTGCCGAATACGGCTGAGACGGTTGGGATCATTAATAAGGCGCTCATCAACCAGCTGGCGGACAACAGCTACCTGATGAACCTGGCGCGTGGCGTACACGTGGTGGAAGCCGATCTGCTGGCGGCGCTGGAGAGCGGCAAGCTGAAAGGCGCGATGCTGGATGTCTACAGCAAAGAACCGTTACCGGCGGACAATCCCCTGTGGGCGCACCCGCGCGTGGCCATGACGCCGCACATTGCGGCGGTGACGCTTCCGACAGAAGCCATCGACTATATCGCCCGCACCATCTCGCAGCTGGAGAAGGGCGAACAGGTTACCGGGCAGGTCGACAGACAGCGCGGTTACTGAGTTATACCCGGCGATTGCCGGGTTTTTGCTGATAAACGCCCGTGATAACTGCTATCCTTTGGGAAACACGAGAGGAGAGAACGATGTACCCCGTTGACCTGCATATGCACACCGTCGCCAGTACCCACGCCTACAGCAACCTTCATGACTACATCGCCCAGGCAAAACAAAAAAACATTAAGCTCTTTGCGATCACCGATCATGGTCCGGATATGGCGGATGCGCCGCACTACTGGCACTTTGTGAACATGCGCATCTGGCCGCGGGTGGTGGATGGCGTCGGGATCCTGCGCGGCATTGAGGCCAACATCAAAAATACCCAGGGCGACATTGACTGTACCGGCCCGATGCTCACCTCTCTGGATCTGATCCTCGCCGGTTTCCATGAGCCGGTTTTCGCACCTCAGGATCAAGCCACCCATACCGAGGCGATGATCGCCACTATCGCCAGCGGTAACGTACATATCATCAGCCATCCGGGGAACCCGAAATACCCGATTGATATCCAGGCGGTCGCGCAGGCGGCGGCGGAGCATCGCGTGGCGCTGGAGATCAACAACTCCTCCTTTATTCACTCCCGTAAAGGGAGTGAAGCAAACTGCCGGGCAGTGGCGGCTGCGGTGAAGGAGGCGGGTGGCTATGTGGCGCTGGGCTCCGATTCCCATACCGCCTTCACGCTGGGCGATTTTAGCGAATGCCGCAAAATCCTCGACGCGGTGGACTTCCCGGAAGATCGCATCCTGAACGTCTCCCCGCGCCGGCTACTCGATTTCCTGGAGTCGCGTGGCATGGCGCCAATCAATGAATTTGCTGATTTTTAACTGTGTAATGGACTAAATAAATGAATGAGTTTTCCATCCTCTGTCGCGTACTGGGTTCTCTCTATTATCGCCAGCCGCAGGATCCGCTGCTGGTGCCGCTGTTTACCTTGATCCGCGAAGGCAAGCTGGCCCAGAATTGGCCGCTTGAGCAGGATGAATTGTTGCTGCGTCTGCAAAACAGCTGCGACATGCAGCAGGTCGCCGCCGACTACAATGCGCTGTTTGTTGGCGAGGAGTGCCGCGTGTCGCCGTATCGCTCTGCCTGGGAAGAGGGCGCTACCGAAGCCGAAGTACGCGCATTTCTCACTGAACGCGGGATGCCGTTGACCGATACCCCAGCCGACCATCTCGGCACGCTGCTGCTGGCGGCGTCGTGGATTGAAGATCATGCGGCGGAAGATGAAAACGAGGCGCTGGAAACCCTCTTCGGGGAGTATATCCTGCCCTGGTGCGGGACGTTCCTCGGGAAGGTTGAAGCGCACGCCACCTCGTCCTTCTGGCGTACCATGGCCCCACTGACTCGCGATGCCATTGCCGCGATGTGGGATGAGCTACAGGAAGAGAATGAAGAGTGATTTAGATCACTATCTGTATGTAACAGCAAATCTCAATTTGCATATTATGTGTTCCTGATCTCATTTCATGGCCGCGTATCTGTTAAGATGCGCGCCATGAACATTCTACTTTCTATCGCAATCACGACAGGCATCCTCTCCGGTTTATGGGGCTGGGTTGCCGTCTCTCTCGGACTCCTCAGTTGGGCGGGCTTCCTTGGCTGCACGGCCTATTTCGCCTGCCCGCAGGGGGGCGTGAAGGGGCTGTTTATCTCGGCCTGTACGCTGATGAGCGGCGTGGCGTGGGCGATGATTATCATCCACGGCAGCGCGCTGGCACCCCATCTGGAAATCGTTGGCTACGTTATGACCGGCGTGGTGGCGTTTTTGATGTGTATCCAGGCGAAACATCTGCTGCTCTCGTTTGTGCCCGGCACCTTTATGGGCGCCTGCGCCACTTTTGCAGGGCAGGGGGAGTGGCGGCTGGTGGTGCCTTCGCTGGCGCTGGGACTGGTGTTTGGCTACGCCATGAAAAACAGCGGCCTTTGGCTGGCGGCGCGCAGGGAGAAAACGCGAAACGTCACGGCGTTGAGCGAATAAAAAAGGCGAGACCAGGGTCTCGCCTTTTTAATGCGCTTTCTGTCAGGATTCTGGCGGCGTCGACATCTCGCGGTATTTCACCAGAATATCGTTTTTCACTTCATTTTTGTTTTGCAGGTCCCACAATCCGCGATCGATACCGTCGTTAATCAGGAAGATCACCCCGGTTTCGATAGCAGACATCAGGCAGAGCATGACCGGCTCGTTAGAGGTATAACCGATTTCTCCCTCCAGCAGACGCTGGTAGTCGATGAAACGGAACACCCCGGCCTGCACTTCATACGAGAGAATGGTTTTGCTGGTGGTCACGGACGACAAAATTTCGCCGGTACTGACGTTGACCACACGCAGGTTCACCGCAATCTGGTCAAGCTGGTACTGCGTATCGCCGCCAATACCGAAATACCGGGCCCCCACACCGCCCGATTTCACGTTACTTTCGTAGCCGATAATCGAACCTTCAACCATCACGTTCGCCGCCGTGAGCGAATGCAACGGAATACGGTTGTTCATTGCCACGGTACCGTTATCCTGCGCAGCACGAATGATCTTACGTTCGTTGAGCAGGTTTTGCAGCCCCTGACGTTCCAGAGGAATAAACCAGCGAGAATCTTTTAACGCAGTGACCAGCATGGCGGTGGCGCTTTGCGGTACAGCCGTTGAGAAGTTACTTGCCGGATACGGTTTAAACTGCCCGGTTTCATCCTGAATATTATAAACCGACACGTAGATCTTACCCGTTGGCAATGGCAATTTGGTTAAATCACGATAGCTCTGGGCGCGAGGCATTAATGTCGGTTTCGCTGCTTCTTTCGGAGGAGCAGTTAAACAGCCGCTCAATAAGCACACTGCAACAAGGAGGAGAAAGCGCTGCATGATTATTATCCTTATCTCGACATTATTTAAAAGTCGGTAGAACCGCTTTGCAAGCCAGCAACCTGAATGGTGGACGTTTTCCCCGTTTTGCGGTCTGTCACGTTCAGCTGCATTTGTCCGTCCGCATTAGCGATGTCGACTATAAAGTCGCTGGTCACCATACGGCCGGGTTTGCCGGTGTTAATATTGGTCAGCAGCCCGCCCAGAACCTGGGCCTGGATTGCCTGGGTAAAGTTATCCAGCGCGCTCGGGGTTTCAAACCCGAAGTCGTCAGAATTTGGATCCGTATAAGAGTTTTGTGCCTGGGCCGAGTTTAAAAGAAAAGAACCGTTATTAGGGTTTCCACCAAAGTTCGGGTTGCGGAACTGGAAGGTCATATTTCCGGCCCAACTCAGAGATGGAATAAGCATTAAAGCTACAACTGCATGGACAACACGCATGGATGCCTCCGAATTAAAATTCGTCTGGTGCTAAATCGCCCGTACCCAGCAGAGCTTTATCGATCTGCAGGCGATTTAATGCCTCTTCGGTTTGAGCCAGAGCAAAGACCACATTTTTATCCAGGTCAGTTTTCGTGGGGTATAAAAAGGTCTGGAAAATAACGTCCTGATTAACCGTTATGGTGATCCAGCTTCCCCAACGTGCGCTGGGCCGTTCACTGATAGTTAAGTTACCGGGATAATCACTTTCCCATTTGTCGCTGAAGCCGCGATAAAAAGCATGGCCGACTGCGGAGACGGTGTGGTCAGTTAACAATCCCGGGATCTCTACTTCAACCGCATGAAGATTCCCGGCAGCAAGCCATAAGCCTGCTGCGGCAATCCAACTCACTGTGCGTTTCATAGGGTTAACGCCTGAGGTTATCATTTGCCCATGAAACCGCCTGAGTCCGGTTTTTGACAGCTATCTTCTTGAAAAGATTGTAAAGATGAGTCTTAACCGTATTTTCGCTGATAAATAACGAACGGGCGATTTCATTATTTGAAGCACCGATACGTAATTTATTCAGAATCTCTTTTTCGCGGTGGGTCAGCAAAGCGGACTCTGAACTGTTATAGCGATAATTTCCGGAGTGCGTTATGAGGTAGCTGGCAAGTTTCTGTGAAAAGTAACATTCACCACGCAGAACCCCCTGCAAGCCTTCAACCACGCGGGTTTCATCCTCATTGACGTGAAAGACGCCATTGATATGTGGCCAACTTTCAATATCCCTGAAGGGGTATTCTTCGGGCGTATTTAACAACTACACACGGATATTGTTGTTTTTCCTGCTTAAAATATCTTGCCAGTATTGGATAAGTTTTTTATCCGCTTCCATCATATCGAAAAGAATAATGCTGCCAGGCGCAATGTCATCGAAAGAGCGTTGAATGCTATGCAATTTTCCGCTCAACGTTAAACTATGCTTTAAATGCTGTAGTAAAGCTGTCGCTTGTAAAGAAGGTTTGGTCACTAACAATAAACTCTGACCATGCAAGCTATGGACTTCATTAAACATGATGAAACCCCTTTTTATGAAACACCTGGCAGTTGCCCCCAATATATTATTGGGGGCACCAGAAGTACTGACAGATGTTGCACTGCTGTGTGTAGAAGAAAGACCATATCCCTTAGAGAGAAGGGAAAATTAATTCGCAATGCCGAACTTCTGTTTTCAATCTAGCTTTAACGTTTTTTAAAGCAAGTGTTAAACGTGTAACAGGATGTAAAAATCAATATTACTTTGTAAAAAATGAGTTCATGAATTGATTAGAAATCATCAAAAAGTTGTACATTAAGATATTGGTGCACACATTTTAAAAGTCATACAAATTGGATTAAGTTATTGATTTTTATAGGTCATATAAATTTTTGGCTATTAGCGATAAGGTATGAGCCAGGGCAAAACGCTAAGCCTATTTTTACAATGTGTAAACGCCTTAAGAAATCACGGACTTTGTCACGCAATCATGGATATATTCCGTTTTCTCTCTTCTGGACCAGCGAAACGGCAAATCCACGCATTTGCGGTTTTCCATTTCTGCAAAGTGAAAATGGTCCTTGCTGACCCTCTGTAAAATCGTTGTATCGCCACGGTATTTAATTTTAATTAATACTTTGGGGTGAACGAAAGAATAAAAATACAACTGGCGGGTGAGATATTAAAATTGTTTCGGCAGACATACTCTTCATCGTAACGCCGGGTTAACAAAATATTTGCTCTTGTTAACGCAGTTATTATACCACCAGGTCCAGGGTGATAACATGAAGAACAAGTTGTTATTGATGTTGACATTACTGGGTGCACCTGGATTTGTTTTCGCAGCGACTGATTTAGCTTCGGCAGAATACAATTTCGCGGTTAATGAGCTGAGTAAATCCTCATATAACCAGGCTGCAATCATTGGACAAGCTGGCGTAAATAATAACGCTAACGTTCAACAACACGGCCAGAAATTGTTGTCTGTCGTTTCTCAGGAGGGCGGAAATAATCGGGCGAACATTGATCAATCAGGGAGTTATAACCTTGCCTATATTGATCAAAAAGGGAACTCGAACAATGCGAGTATTAATCAAGGTGCATATGGTAATACCGCAGTGATTATTCAGAAAGGTTCTGGTAATAAAGCGAATATTACGCAGTACGGTACGCAAAAAACGGCAGTTGTAGTACAGAGACAGTCGCAAATGGCAATTCGCGTAATCCAACGCTAGCTATTGAGCGATAATTAATCAATCCGATGGGGGCTTTACAATGAAACTTTTAAAAGTGGCAGTAATTGCAGCAATCGTGGTTTCTGGCAGTGCTATGGCTGGTTCTGTTCCACAGTGGGGTAATAACCATGGTGGTAATGGAAATAACAACGTCAGCCCAGAATCGCTGACCGTTTATCAATATGGTGGCCGTAACAATGTGGACGCTTTGCAAAGCGATGCCCGTGGCTCTGAAATCACCGTTCGTCAGAATGGCTTCGGTAACGATGCCGATCTGTCTCAGGGTGCTGACAGCAGCGAAATCAGCCTGACCCAGCGTGGCCAGGGTAACGACGCAACCATCAGCCAGTGGAGTGGCCGTAACCTCTCTGCAACTGTAAGCCAGTCTGGTGGTCGTAACGAAGTCGATCTTCGTCAAACTATGAACGGCGCGTCTGCTAACATCACTCAGGTTGGCTTCGGCAACACCGTGACTGCTGGTCAGCACTAATACTGCCGCTGTACGTCGAAAAAACAGGGCTGAGGCCCTGTTTTTTTTTGGGGAGAAGATGATGAATACACTTTTATTACTTGCCGCGCTGACCAGTCAGATTACCTTTCAGACCACCACCGAAGGTGAGAACGTGACCATTATTCCTCAGGTGACCGTCACAGAACCGTGTTTATGCCAGGTGCAAATCCTCACCTCGCGCAGTGGCCCAGGCGGTCAGAGCACCTCGCGTCAACAAAACACCGTCTCATTACCGGCAAATAAAACGGTCAACCTTTCCCGTATGACCCTGAACTCCGGACCCAATGACAAGATAAACGTCATTGTGACGGTCTCGGATGGTAAGTCGTTGCATCTGTCGCAACAATGGCCTCCGTCGAAAGCCTGATGTTCAAAACATTCATGAAATCAATACATTGATTAAAGTAGCGCGGATGTTATTCCATTGTTATTCTCATGTTGCTGGTGTCGCCGATGCCAGTCGACAGCCCTCCATGAGGGGCGTTGTTTAAGCGTCAGGGACGATATCAATGAGGATTACAATGATGGTTTCGTCCCATATCACCCTGGCCGCAGCCTTTGTTGCTGCGGTTACGCTTACGCCAGTCTGCACGGCCAATGTTATCCATTTTATCGGCCGGATTGTCGAAGATCCTTGTAACATCACGCCTGATGCGCGCGCCTTAACCGTCTCCTGTCCGCAAAATAATAGAATGTCTGTTCAACAGGTCAGTTATAAAGAGGCGCTCGACGGCAGGGTGAATGCCGCAGATCTCGCCACTGTCAGCATGAAGTACATCAACCCGGAAAAATCGCTCGCCATCGTGCAGGTTGATTACCGCTGAGGCAGGGCCGTTTTCTGTCAACCGGACTTCCACAACCCAACCTCTGCGATACACTTAAGAAAAACGGTATGCAGAGGTTGATTATGTACTCCCGAATTGAAGTCTTTCATGGTGATATCACCACGCTGCATGTGGATGTGGTCGTTAACGCAGCCAATCCTTCATTAATGGGCGGTGGTGGCGTGGACGGGGCTATTCATCGGGCGGCAGGACCCGCCCTGCTGGAGGCGTGTAAGCTGGTTCGCCAGCAGCAGGGCGAGTGCGCCCCGGGGCAGGCGGTGATTACGCTTGCCGGAAACCTGCCCGCCAAAGCGGTGATCCACACCGTTGGCCCCGTCTGGCATGGGGGCGAGCATCATGAAGCGCGGATCCTGGAAGAGGCCTACCGCAACAGCCTGAACCTGGCGGCGGCCAACGGTTATCAGACTCTCGCCTTCCCGGCAATCAGTACTGGCGTTTATGGCTATCCCCGCGCGGCGGCGGCTGAAATCGCCGTTAACACGGTTTCGGATTATCTCACCCTCAAGCCTCTGCCGGAGCGGGTATACTTTGTCTGCTATGATGAAGAAAATGCCCGACTATACAAGCGACTGCTTACCCAACGAGGACAGGAAACCGACGCATAACACGCGACTGGGACGCGCGATTGCACCGGTCAGCTCTTCACATCCTGGCCTTTGTGGGCTTCTCCCTCTTGATAACAGTCTTGACGCCTTCGCCTGCCGCTACCGGCTGGCGGAGATGGCGGAAAAGACGCTGGATGTGCAGTACTACATCTGGGAAGACGACATGTCTGGACGCCTATTGTTTTCCGTCTTATTGTCCGCCGCCATGCGCGGCGTCCGCGTGCGCCTGTTGCTCGACGACAACAATACCCAGGGGCTGGACAGCATCCTGCGCCTGCTGGACGCGCATCCCAACTTTGATGTCCGGCTGTTCAATCCCTTTTCGTTCCGCTCCCTGCGCGCGCTGGGCTATCTCACCGATTTCGCCCGTCTCAATCGCCGGATGCACAACAAGAGTTTCACCGTGGACGGCGAGGTCACCATTATCGGTGGGCGAAACGTCGGTGATGCCTATTTTGGCGCAGGTGAAGAGCCGCTCTTTTCCGATCTGGACGTGATGGCGACTGGCCCGGTGGTGCAGGATGTGGCCAACGATTTTGAGCGCTACTGGAACTGCGCCTCGGTCTCCACGCTCCAGCAGGTGCTGGAGCTTTCCGAGGCGGAAATTGAAGATAAAATTCATCCCCCCGAAGAGTGGTATCGCGACGACATTACCCGCCGATATCTGGATAAATTACAGTCCAGCGACTTTATTACCAATCTGGAAGCGGGCAGTCTGCCGCTGATTTGGGCCAAAACCCGGCTACTCAGTGACGATCCGCGTAAAGGGCAGGGGCGGGCAAAACGGCACTCGCTGCTGCCGCAGCGCCTGATGGGGGTGATGGGCTCACCAGTGCAGCAAATCGATATCATCTCCGCTTATTTTGTTCCGACCCGTGCGGGGGTGGCGCTACTGCTACAGATGGTGCGCAAAGGGGTGAAAGTCGCCATCCTCACCAATTCGCTGGCAGCAAACGACGTCTCCGTTGTGCATGCCGGTTATGCCCGCTGGCGAAAAAAGCTGTTGCGCCACGGCATCGAGCTTTATGAACTAAAGCCCATTCAGGATGGCGTACCGCCGGCGCACGATCGCGGGATCACCGGGAACTCCGGCTCCAGCCTGCATGCCAAGACGTTCAGCGTCGACGGCGAGAAAGTGTTTATCGGTTCACTTAATTTTGATCCCCGTTCAACCATGCTCAATACCGAGATGGGCTTTGTCATTGAAAGCGAGAAGCTGGCAAGGATGATCCATACCCGGTTCGTGCGCAGCCAGCGCCATGAAGCCTGGCAACTCCGGCTGGATAAAATGGGCCGTCTGAACTGGATTGAGCGTAAGGACGGGCAGGAGATCGTGCATAAAAAGGAGCCCAAAACCCGCTTCTGGCAGCGGATGCTGGTGCGTCTGGCCTACTGGCTGCCGGTAGAGTGGCTGCTGTAATGACGCGCCGGTTCAGCGACCGGCGCGCAACGGCTTAGCTGGTAACCTGCGGTGCTTTTTCCGCCTTGGCGGCCGGTTTGCCGGAAAAGAGAAAGCGCAGCAGCGGAATACGCAGATGAATTTCGTATAGCGCAATGGCAATGCCTACCACAAACACCAGCCCACAGATAAAGCCAAGCAGATTTGAGCTGATATGCGGCGTAATGTAGGCGCCAAAGAAGAGCGTTAACGGATGGTGCACCAGATAAATGAACAGCGAGGCGTTGACGAAATAGGTGACGCGCGCCGATTTAAAGTTCAGCAGGCGGTGTCCCAGCGCAAAGACCACATTCACCATCCACAGCCCCAGCAGCATGGTGATCACGCTTTCGGTTTCATACATCCAGGCATCGCCGCTGCCATAACGCTGGTTGAGCAGATACGCGATAAATGCCAACAACGCCCCGAGGGCGCAGCCGCGTGACGGCGTGGTAAACAGCGCTTTCAGCTTCGGATGCACAAACGCCAGGGCGCCAATCAGGAAGAAGGGCAGGTAGAAGAGCGTCTGCATTACCACAAAATTAAACAGGCCGTCGCTGAGGATCGGTGACCAGACGAGTAAAAGCGTGCGGCGCAGCGCGGCATAGACGATACCCAGGATAAAAAACAGCACCGACAGCTTGCCCCAGGTGATATCGCCAAAAAAGGCGTCCGACCGGGCGCTGAGATGCTGGCGCATGCGGCTGAAGAGCCACAGGCTGACCGTGGTCATCACCACCAGCACCAGCAGGAACCACAGATGAGAGACCAGTTCCCAGGCGAGGGTGTTGTATTTATCGTACAGCGACAGGGTGTGCCAGCTCTCCGCTTTGCCTTTGACATGTTGCAGCATGATGAATTGCGGCAGCGTCAGCAGGGGGATGGCGGTAAGCATCGGAATACCGACGCGCTCCACGCGCACTTTCCACCAGCGTTTAAGCGGGTAGCGCAAAAAAAGCATGTAAGAGAAGTAGCCCGAAATAACGAAAAAGACCTGCATCCGGAAGGAGTGGATAAAATCGTTAAACAGCGTCAGCCACCACGACGACTCCGCACTATTGACGTGCCAGACGTGGCTCGAATAAATCAAGGAAATGTGAAAAGGGATCCCCAGCAGCATGAGCCATGCCCGGATGGAATCAAGGAAATATTCGCGTTGTGCGGGTACGGTACTCATATAACGTTGCGCATTCTCAGACTTTTCGTCTTATCCCTAAGACCAATAGTGTTTACATTCGGTGCCAACCCTACACGAAGTCTGACACACTGTCTCCAGGATAAGCACGCAAAGTGAAAACGGGTTACTTTCACTTGCTTAAACCATGAGCCAGCGCGCTGAACAAAGCGGTGATTATGTTGTCGGAATGCCTGATTTTCCATTAAAATGGATCGGATCGATATAAGCACACAAAGGGGGAAGTGCTTACTTATTATGAAACATAAACCACAAATGATGAAAATGCGTTGGTTAGGAGCGGCAGTCCTGTTGTCTCTGTATACCTCATCGGCCCTGGCCTTTACCATCGACGATGTCGCAAAACAGGCAAAATCGATGGCCAGTAAAGGGTACGAAGCGCCAAAAGGTAACTTACCCTCCGTTTTCCGCGACATGAAATATGCGGACTATCAGCAGATCCAGTTTAATCACGATAAAGCTTACTGGAATAAAATTAAAACCCCGTTCAAGCTCGAGTTTTATCATCAGGGGATGTACTTCGACACGCCTGTCACCATTAATGAAGTGACCGCTAACGCGGTACGCAAAATCAAGTACAGCCCGGACTACTTTAATTTCGGCAATGTGCAACACGATAAAGACACCGTGAAAGATTTAGGCTTCGCGGGCTTCAAAGTGCTTTATCCCATCAACAGTAAAGATAAAAACGACGAAATTGTCAGCATGTTGGGGGCAAGCTATTTCCGTGTGATTGGCGGCGGCCAGGTTTATGGCCTCTCTGCACGCGGTCTGGCGATTGATACCGCGCTGCCTTCCGGGGAGGAGTTCCCACGCTTTCGCGAGTTCTGGATCGAACGTCCAAAACCAACCGACAAACGCCTGACCATCTATGCGCTGCTGGATTCCCCGCGCGCAACGGGCGCCTATCGCTTTGTCATTATTCCTGGCCGCGATACGGTGGTCGACGTGCAGTCTAAAGTCTATCTGCGCGATAAAGTCGGCAAACTGGGCGTTGCTCCGCTGACCAGTATGTTCCTGTTCGGGCCA
Source organism: Leclercia sp. M50 (assembly GCF_037150775.1). Classification (NCBI taxonomy): domain Bacteria; kingdom Pseudomonadati; phylum Pseudomonadota; class Gammaproteobacteria; order Enterobacterales; family Enterobacteriaceae; genus Leclercia; species Leclercia sp. M50. The sequence continues at coordinate 26,704 of NZ_JBBCPK010000036.1, read as the reverse complement.
AACCAGCCTTCTCCTGCCACCAACTTCCGCCCGGAACTACACGACTCTAACGGTCTGTCGATTCTTGCTGGCAACGGGGAGTGGATCTGGCGTCCGCTGAACAACCCGAAACACCTGGCGGTAAGCAGCTTCAGCATGGAGAACCCACAGGGGTTTGGCTTGCTCCAGCGTGGCCGTCAGTTCTCCCGCTTTGAAGATCTGGACGATCGTTACGATCTGCGCCCAAGCGCCTGGATCACTCCGAAAGGCGAGTGGGGCAAAGGCAAAGTGGAGCTGGTAGAGATCCCAACCAACGACGAAACCAACGACAACATCGTCGCGTACTGGACGCCGGACCAGCTGCCGGAAGCCGGTAAAGAGATGAACTTCAACTACAGCATCACCATGAGCCGCGATGAAGACAAGCTGCATGCGCCGGACAACGCGTATGTTCTGCAAACCCGCCGCTCAACAGGGGATGTGAAACAGTCCAATCTGATTCGCCAGCCTGATGGCACCATCGCGTTTGTCGTTGATTTCACCGGCCAGGATATGAAGAGCCTGGCACCGGAAACCCCGGTCACCGCTCAGGCGAGCATTGGTGACAATGGTGAGATCGTTGAGAATAGCGTGCGGTATAACCCGGTCACCAAAGGCTGGCGTTTAACCCTCCGCATTAAAGTGAAAGACGCGAAACAGCCGACTGAGATGCGTGCCGCCCTGGTCAACGCCGATCAGCCGTTGAGTGAAACCTGGAGCTATCAGCTACCTGCCAATGAATAAGATAACTGAGTATATCGATGCCATGCCGCTGACCGATATCGAGAAGGCGGCACTGCCGAAGGGTGACATCAGCGCGGTTCACACCGCGCTGGATGCCGATCATCATCCGTTCACGCGTGAAGATGATACCCCGCTGGGCTCGGTTAAAAGCCGTCTCGAACAGGCCTGGCCCGATTCACTGGCTGAAGGCCAGCTGATCCGCGATGACGAAGGGCGCACCCAGCTTGAGGCGATGCCGAAAGCGACGCGCTCCTCCATGTTCCCGGATCCCTGGCGCACCAACCCGGTGGGCCGTTTCTGGGATCGCCTGCGCGGCCGCGACACCAATCCGCGCTATCTCTCTCGCCTCTCTAAAGAGCAGCAGGCCAGCGAGGAAAAATGGCGTACCGTTGGCAGTATTCGCCGCTACATCCTGCTGCTGTTAACCATTGCGCAGACCGTCGTCGCTACCTGGTATATGAAGACGATTCTTCCTTACCAGGGCTGGGCGCTGATCAATCCGGCCGATATGTTCGACCAGGATCTGCTGGTCTCGTTTATGCAGCTGCTGCCTTATATTCTGCAAAGCGGCATCCTGCTGCTGTTCGCCATCCTATTCTGCTGGGTATCGGCCGGTTTCTGGACCGCGCTGATGGGCTTCCTGCAGCTGCTGATAGGCCGGGATAAGTACAGCATTTCGCACTCTACGGTGGGGGATGAACCCCTCAATCCTGAACACCGTACCGCGCTTATCATGCCTATCTGTAACGAAGATGTGGATCGCGTTTTTGCCGGCCTGCGCGCCACCTGGGAGTCGGTGAAAGCTACCGGTAACGCCGAACACTTCGACGTTTACATCCTGAGTGACAGCTACAACCCGGACATCTGCGTGGCAGAACAGAAAGCGTGGATGGAGCTTATTGCCGAAGTGCAGGGCGAAGGGCAGATCTTCTACCGCCGTCGTCGTCGTCGCGTGAAGCGTAAAAGCGGTAACATCGATGACTTCTGCCGTCGCTGGGGCAGTCAGTACAGCTATATGGTGGTGCTGGATGCCGACTCGGTGATGACCGGTGAGTGTCTGACGGGCCTTGTGCGCCTGATGGAAGCGAACCCGAATGCCGGGATCATTCAGTCTTCGCCGAAAGCGTCGGGCATGGATACGCTCTACGCACGTTGCCAGCAGTTTGCGACCCGCGTCTACGGGCCGCTGTTTACTGCCGGACTGCACTTCTGGCAGCTGGGTGAGTCGCACTACTGGGGGCATAACGCCATCATCCGCGTGAAGCCGTTCATTGAGCACTGTGCGCTGGCGCCGCTGCCGGGTGAAGGCTCGTTCGCGGGCTCGATCCTGTCCCATGACTTCGTGGAAGCTGCGCTGATGCGCCGTGCCGGTTGGGGGGTATGGATCGCCTATGACCTGCCGGGCTCCTATGAAGAGCTGCCGCCAAACCTGCTGGATGAACTGAAGCGTGACCGCCGCTGGTGTCACGGGAACCTGATGAACTTCCGTCTGTTCCTCGTGAAAGGGATGCACCCGGTACACCGCGCCGTCTTCCTGACCGGCGTAATGTCCTACCTCTCCGCGCCGCTGTGGTTTATGTTCCTGGCCCTGTCGACTGCCCTGCAGGTGGTACACGCCCTGACCGAGCCGCAGTACTTCCTGCAGCCGCGCCAGCTGTTCCCGGTCTGGCCGCAGTGGCGCCCTGAGCTGGCGATAGCGCTCTTTGCCTCGACGATGGTGCTGCTCTTCCTGCCGAAGCTGCTGAGTATTGTGCTCATCTGGTGCAAGGGCTCGAAGGAGTACGGTGGTTTCTTCCGCGTGACGCTCTCCCTGCTGCTGGAGGTCTTATTCTCCGTGCTGCTGGCGCCGGTGCGTATGTTGTTCCACACCGTCTTCGTGGTCAGCGCCTTCCTCGGCTGGGAAGTGGTCTGGAACTCGCCGCAGCGTGACGATGACTCTACGCCGTGGAGCGAAGCGTTTATGCGTCACGGTTCGCAGATGCTGCTCGGTCTGGTCTGGGCGGTGGGCATGGCGTGGCTGGACTTGCGCTTCCTGTTCTGGCTGGCGCCGATTGTCTTCTCGCTGATCCTCTCCCCGTTTGTGTCGGTGATTTCAAGCCGTTCGACGGTGGGTCTGCGCACCAAACGCTGGAAGCTGTTCCTGATCCCGGAAGAGTATTCACCGCCGCAGGTGCTGGTGGATACAGACAAGTATCTGGAGCTCAACCGCAGTCGTTCGCTGGAAGATGGGTTTATGCATGCGGTGTTTAACCCGTCATTCAACGCCCTGGCCATCGCTATGGCGACTGCCCGTCACCGTGCCAGCCGTGTGCTGGAGATCGCCCGCGATCGTCACGTTGAGCAGGCGTTGAACGAGACGCCAGAGAAGCTGAATCGCGACCGTCGTCTGGTGCTGCTAAGCGATCCTGTCACCATGGCGCGGATGCATCATCGTGTCTGGGCCGCCCCGGAGAAATACTCTTCGTGGGTGAACTATTACCAGACGCTGAAGCTGAATCCGCAGGCATTGAAAGCGAAGTGATGCGTCGGAAGGCGCTACGCTTACCCGGCCTACAAAATCTGTAGGCCCGTGCAAGCGCAGCGCCGCCAGGCAAATAAATACCGGCCCTGGAGCCGGTATTTTTATCTTTTGAGGTACTGGATGAGATTTTTCATCGTCATCACAATGGCGCTATTACTGAGCGGCTGCGGCAGTATCATTAGCCGGACGATCCCAGGTCAAGGACACGGCAATCAATATTACCCGGGCGTGCAATGGGATGTCCGTGACTCCGCATGGCGCTACCTGACGATACTCGATCTGCCGTTCTCCCTGGTCTTCGATACGCTACTGCTGCCCATCGACGCTCAGCACGGGCCCTATGAATAATTAACGTTCGTCCCACTCATCCGCTGCGGTTTGTCCCTCTTCGGTATCCAGCGGCGGCTCAAGCTGGAATTCACCCTCATCCCATTCATGCAGGGTGTTCTCTTCCAGCCACTCCTGACGCAGCTCAATCTCGTCATAATCGCCATCAAACACCGCCTGAGCCGCTTCGCCGCTCAGTACGGGCAGGCACTCGCCGTCTTCGCCGTCATCGGCAAAAAATTCGGCCTGCCACATAATGTCCCCATCCTGCATGACATATTTCTGGATATTGAGTTGCTCAATATTCGCGTCTTCTTCCTCAATGCCGGGATTATCGGCGAGAAACTCTTCGCGCGCGGCATCAATCGCTTCCTCTAAAGTGGCAAACATAGTCATCGGCGTCTCCCTGTGAATTGACGTGGTGTTCAGGGAAAGAATAGCTGATTCTCCATAATTGCAAGTATGAAAGCGGCAAAAGCCTTCACGCAGCGGTCTTAATCGGCGGCAGAGACCTTATCTGATTCCGGGATAGCCCTGGGTCGGCGCACGGCACGGGACAGACTGAACCACGAATAGATCGCGTTGAATAGCACCACGCAGGCGGTGACGATAAATACCGCGCGAAAACCGTAGCTGGCGGCAATACCGGCCCCCAAAAGAGGGCCGGTGACGTTGCCGATATCGCGGAACGACTGGTTGTAGCTGAAGATTCGTCCGGCAATCTGATTGGTAGAGTTATAGACCAGCAGGGTCTGCACCGCAGGCAGCAGGGCACCATCGGCCGCCCCGAGTAAAAAGCGCAGAACACCCAGCTGCCACGGGGATTGCACAAATGACATCGGGATGAGGAGCAGCACAGAGATCACCAGCGCGACGATCAGGATCCTTTCCGGACCAATCCGATCGCCCAGTTTCCCTAGTCGCGGGGCGCTGATCAGGGCGGCCACGCCGGGCACCGAGGCAATCATGCCGCTGATAAAGGCGATATTGCCCACATGCCCGGCCAGGTCGCGCACGTAGAGCGTCAGGATCGGCGCAATGGAGCCGGTAGCGACCTGAATAATCATGGTGGTGACAAACAGGCTGATGACCAGGCGAGGATTTTTAAGGGAGGCAAAGACCTCGCGGGCATGCAACATCTCTTTTTTCGGCACCGGGGTAAAATTTTCCCGGATGCAGAATAAGGTCACCAGGAAGCAGGCAAACAGTACCCCCGCGGTGATAAAAAATACTGGCCGCAAACCGTAGCTGTCCGCCATTAATCCCCCGGCCAGTGGGCCAAGCAGAGCGCCGCTTACCGCACCAGTAGAGAGTGTTCCCAGCGCCCAGCCGCTTTTATGGCGGGGGATCTGCGTGGCGATAAGCGCGTTGGCATTAGGCACAAAGCCGCCCAGCAGCCCCAGAAGCGCGCGCAACACCAGAAACTGCCAGATGTTTTGCGCCAGCCCCATCAGCAGCATGATGATGGCCATCCCCAACGCCGAACGCAGCAGCATAATTTTGCGCCCTTTGCGGTCGGCCAGCCCGCCCCAGAAAGGGGAGGCGATAGCGGAGAAGAGAAACGTGATGCTGAATACCAGCCCGGACCACATATTGAGCGCGCTGTGGCCGCTGACGCCGAGTTGTTCTACGTAGAGCGGCAGAAAAGGCATCACCAGGCTAAAAGCGGCGCCCGTGAGAAAGCAGCCCAGCCAGGCAACCATAAGGTTCCGCTTCCAGTTTATTGGCGTTTCTGAGGGAGACATAGCTATCCGCGTTATGATGCGCGACGGCATCATTTATAAAAGAAGGTAATAAGCCTGCTAATTATGCGCCTGGGTGATGGTTGCTGCAATGACGGAGAGCATTATAAGCTTAAAGAGCAGTGCGGCCCGGAGGCCGCAGGGGAGGATTAATAGCGGGAAGGGACACCTTCCGGACGGGTTTTAAAGCGGCGATGCAGCCACATGTACTGTTCGGGCGCCAGCAGAATGCACTTTTCCACCACCTCATTCATCCACGCGGCTGTGGTTCTGGCATCATCCAACGGCGGGGAGCACTCCGGTTCCAGCATCATCAGCTCGTAGCCCTTGCCGTCAGGTTTGCGACGCGGCACAAAAGGAACAATCGCCGCGTTCGACAGACGGGCCAGCGTCCATGTGCCGGTGGTGGTAGCTGCCTCGTCGACCGCAAAGAAGGGCACAAAGACGCTGGCGGTTGGGCCGTAGTCATGATCCGGCGCGTACCAGATCACCTCCCCGGATTTCAGGGCGCGGATCATCCCCTTGAGATCTTTACGGTCGATCATGCTCTTGTTGGAGCGCATCCGCCCCCATGTCTGCAGCCAGTCGATCACCGGGTTGTCGTTCGGGCGATAGACGCCAATACCGGGCGCCTGCATGCCAAACATCCGCGCGCCGATCTCCAGCGTCAGAAAATGGACGCCGATCAGCAGAACGCCAGTTTTATTGGCCTGCAGATTGTGCACCGGATCCATGCCGGTGCCGGTCACTTCCGTCCAGCGCGCCATACGCTTATTGGACCAGAACCAGGCCATTCCGGTCTCCATCAGCCCCATGCCAACGGATTCAAAATTTTTCACTACCATGGTGTCGCGCTCGTGCTCGCTCATCTCCGGGAAACAGAGTTCCAGATTACGGCGGGCAATGCGGGCGCGGCGGGACATAAAGCGCATCGCCAGCCGACCCAGGCCGCAGCCAATACGGTAGATCAGCGGGTAGGGCAGCTGCACCAGTAACCATAATAAACCGATGCCAGCCCAGGTCAGCCAGTAACGAGGATGTAGAAGCGCAATGGAAAATTTAGGGAGTTGAGTCATGTCGTTCCTGTTTGTGATACGTCCTGTTGGCGTAGTGTCGCATTTTTCCATTGATAACCAAAATGCATCGCTATGGAATGGTCATGAATAGAGCAAATGTTATACCCTCGGCATTTTAACGTGAGAAATGTAGCGCAAAATGAAGGGATGTAAATTCCCAATGTTTGCTATATGATGCCGACCGATTTTCATTCTCATACGATTGCAGGAACCGTACACCATGCCAGTGTTACACAACCTCATTTCGAACGAAGAGCTGAAAGCGCGCATGTTGGCTGAAACCGAGCCGCGCACGACGATCTCGTTCTATAAATATTTCACCATCGTTAACCCGCAGGCTACCCGCGACGCGCTGTACAAGGCGTTAACCGCGCTGAACGTCTTTGGCCGTATCTATCTGGCCCATGAGGGCATCAATGCTCAGATCAGCGTGCCTGAAAGCAAGCTCGATGAGCTGCGCAGCTTCCTCTATGGCTTCGATCCGGCCCTGGACGGCCTGCGCCTGAATATTGCGCTGGACGATGATGGTAAATCCTTCTGGGTGCTGCGCATGAAGGTGCGGGAGCGCATTGTGGCGGACGGCATTGATGACCCGACCTTTGATGCCAGCGACGTGGGCGATTACCTGAAAGCGTCAGAAGTGAACGCCATGCTGGACGATCCTGACGCCGTGTTTATCGATATGCGTAACCACTATGAATATGAAGTGGGCCATTTCGAAAACGCACTGGAAATCCCGGCAGATACTTTCCGTGAGCAGCTGCCAAAAGCCGTTGAGATGATGCAGGAGCATAAGGACAAAAAAATTGTCATGTACTGCACCGGCGGGATCCGCTGCGAAAAAGCCAGCGCCTGGATGAAGCACAACGGCTTTAACAAGGTGTGGCATATCGAAGGCGGGATCATCGAGTATGCCCGTCGCGCCCGCGAGCAGGGGCTACCAGTGCGCTTTATCGGCAAGAACTTCGTCTTTGACGAGCGCATGGGTGAGCGCATCTCTGATGATGTGATTGCCCACTGTCATCAGTGCGGCACCGCCTGCGACACCCATACCAACTGCAAAAATGACGGTTGTCATCTGCTGTTTATTCAGTGTCCGGCCTGCGCTGAGAAGTTTAACGGCTGCTGCAGCGAGCTGTGTAGCGAAGAGAGCATGTTGCCTGAAGAGGAGCAGCGCCGCCGCCGTGCCGGGCGCGAAAATGGCAATAAGATCTTTAATAAGTCGCGGGGGCGTCTGAATACCCGCCTGGGCATTCCTGACCCGGAGTGACCCTGAAACCTTGCCCGGTCGCGTGACCGGGCGAGGGCATTATTTCTGCTGAACCCCTTCTACCGAAATGATCAGCTCTACGTCCTGCGACGCCGGGCCCAGATCGGTAGTGATGTTGAAGTCTTTCAGGTGAATTTTACCTGATGCCTCAAACCCGGCGCGTTTCCCGCCCCACGGATCGTCACCCTGACCAATCAGTTTTGCATCCAGCTTAACCGGTTTCGTTACGCCGTTTAGCGTCAGGTTGCCGGTAATATCCAGCCCGTCACCATCCTTTTTCACCTCGGTCGAGGTAAAGGTCGCCTGCGGGTATTTCGCCACGTTGAGGAAGTCTGCGCTGCGCAGATGCTTGTCGCGCTCGGCGTGGTTAGTATCGAGGCTGTTGGTGTTCAGGGTGACATTGACTTTATCATTCGCCGGATTGCTCTCATCAAAGGTAAATGAGCCATCGAAATCCTTGAATGTGCCGTACAGCCAGCTGTACCCCAGATGCTGAATACGGAAGTTCACAAAGGCGTGCTGGCCTTGTTTATCAATTTTGTAGTCCGCTGCCACGGCGGCGCCGGTGGTGAACAGCAGAGACGCTAAGGTTAATCCCAGCAGGCTTTTCTTCATTTTATGCTCCAGAGTCAGGGGACGCTTTGCCCAACATACGTTTCAGGGTGGCGTCTTTGTCGATAAAGTGATGTTTCATGGCGGCAAGTCCATGTAATACGGAGAGAATGACTACGCCCCAGGCCAGCCATAAATGCACGGTTCCAGCCAGATCGGCCTGGGGGCCGGCATCGGCCAGCAGGGCGGGGACGTCAAACAGGCCGAAGACACTGATAGGTTTTCCGTCAGCGGTGGAGATCAAATAGCCGCTGATCAGGATGGCGAAAAGCAAGGCATACAGGGCGATATGGGCGGCGGCAGCGCTAATGCGCGTAAAGCGAGTCTGGCTTTTCAACGCCGGCGGAACAGGGGAGACATGGCGCCACAGCAGCCGCACCACCAGCGCCAGCATCAGCATAAAGCCGATGCTTTTGTGCAGCTCCGGTGCCTGGTGATACCAGCCATCATAATAGCTCAGGGTCACCATCCAGAGGCCAAGACCAAACATGCCGTAAACCGCAATCGCCATCAGCCAGTGCAGACTCATGGAAATAACGCCATAGCGTGTGGGGGAATTTCGCACCTGCATTTTGAGCACCATTATTAATTCGCAAGCGCTAAAAATGGCGTGGAGAAAACATTAATGCAAATGATATTTACACATATTCAATATTAATTTTATTTGTTCGATTATTTTGAATGAATATTGGAAATGATAGTCAATGGCGCTGTTAATGATTTGCTGGAGCGGCTGATTTTTGGCGGGTTGTGACAATTTTATGATGTTCAAATAATTTATGGCGAAATTATAGTTATTTTAAGAAATGTCAATTTTTGTCAATGAATCTCATCAGAAAAATACAATGTAAAGAATATCGAGGATTGCTAACAGCGACCACAGCAAAATATAGAGCATCAGGTGCTCGCGAATATTATTGACCAGATAGTTAACGATACGACGCATGAGAAGACCGGTAAAAAGATGCATGAAAGGCTTCGGAAACCCGAAGCCTGACACCATTATCGGCTAAAGCGAGACAGGGAGAAAGGCGTGAGATCAAACGGCGGCGCGATATTCTGAGAGAATTGCGCGGCAATTTCACCCAGCACGCTGGCAAACTTGAACCCGTGCCCGCTCAGGCCGGTGATCAGCAGCGTATTATCATGACCCGGCAGGCTATCGATGATGAAATCTTCGTCCGGCGTGTTGTCATAGGTACAGGCTGCTCCGTGTAACAGGCCGCCGATACCCGGCAGCACATTGCGCAGGAATTTGAATGCTTCAGAGCCATCTCCAGGATACGCGCCAAACGGCTTACGCTCTTCCGGCGAGTTAATCACCTGCCCGCCGTTGTGTTTACCGATCTTCAGGGCATCTTTTTCGGACGGGAAGCCGTAAAACTGGTCGCCGTCAGGCAGTTCGCCGGTAAAGGCAGGGAAGTGATTCTGATGGCTGTAGCGCCCGTCAGCCTGGAACCAGGAGAAAACTTTGCGTACCGGCTGCACCGGCAGGCCGGGAACCAGACGTGAAACCCAGGTGCCGGCGCTTACCAGCAGGCGGCTTGCGCTGTAGGGGCCTTCCGGGGTATCAACGGTGACGCCGTCCTCATGATGGGTAATGGCGCTCACCGGGCAGTTAAACAATTGGGCGCAACCGGCCTCTTTGGCCAACGCAATCCAGGTTTTAATCGCCAGTTCGCTGCGCAGTACGCCCGACCCGGATTCATACAGGCCGATATAGTCCGCCGGGACGTTGATCTCAGGCCAGCGCTTCATGATCGCTGCCGCGTCCAGTCTTTCAAGATTGAGGCTGAACTGGCGGGCGCTCTGTTCAACGGTCGCCAGAAATGGCGAGTCGGAGGGTCCAAGATTGACTACCCCCGTGCGTTCAAAGACCTGCTCACCGCTGATTTGCGCCAGTTCATCCCACAGCGCCTGCGCCCGTAACACCAGCGGCACATAGCGTTCACCTTCGCCGTAAGCGTGGCGCATCAGACGGGTATCACCGTGGTGGCTCCCTTCGGTGTGGGGTGGCATATGGGCATCGATCATCAGTACGTTCTGACCGGCTCGCGTTGCGTAATAGCCTGCCGCCGCACCGACAGATCCGCTGCCAATAATAATAAGATCGTATTTCATGAGGCTCTCTTTACGCGTTTCGTTGGTTAGCAGGGTAATTAAGAAGGCAGGGTTATACAAGGGAGAAATAAACGAGGCACCGTGAGGTGCCTGTTGGGTGAAAAAGTGTCGTGACGCTAGTGTCGCCGGTACTCATTTTCCTGGTAGTCACTGGATTCTATTTTTGCAATACCGGCTTCTAAAATAGAAATAAACTGGCGTGCGACATCTGTGGTTAACCACAACGTCTGCCCAACTTCCGCTTCTTCAGTGTCAGGATGATTTGGAGTCTGGTAGTGCAAACGCAGCATCAGTGCGTCGTAGCTATCTACAGTGCTGATATCCCAGCCTACAAGCGGATGGGTCTGGATGACTTCATTATTCTTTTCCATCATAACCCCCTGAATACGTGTTAAAAAGACAACGACTGTGAGGTTCAATGCGTGTTTTTCTGAAGCAATTTCAGTATATCAATAAATAAGGCTTCTGAAGGGAAAAAGAAACAGGCAGTCCAAAATATTTATGCGTTTTAGGATTGTTTGAACATTAAAACGTCATCTTGCTGATGATTTTTGACGAAGTCAGTCAGATTATTCGTGCTTTCACATAAAAAGAGGAAAAAAAGCCGGGGCGACCCGGCAAAAAAACACAATGAAGGAGAAAATTTAATCGGTAATAAACCAGTCGTCAGCGCTCTCCCAGGTTTCCTATAAAATTTCGCTGATACGCTCTTTATCATCTTTTGCGCCACCGATGACCGAGAGATTGTTTGACCCCGCATAACGCACGGTGACGGCACCTTCGCGTTCGGGAAAGGAGTTGTTTATACGGCGGGATAATTCACCCGCCAGTGCATCCAGCGCACCAGCAGGCAAAGGCGTTGTTCTGGCAATGGTCACTTCAATACGCATAATTGCCCCCTGTGTTATATACTGTGTATTTATACAGTTATATTGTTGAACTTACAACAGGGGGCAAACAATTTTTAACGCTTCACCGTCCACTGAACGGTTTCACCCGCGAGGAAGGGGATCAGGGTGTCGTCAGTCAGGGGGATGGACTCCACGACGCTGCTCTCTTCGCGCACCAGCTCAACAACGCCCTCATTCACCGGCAGACCGTAGAAACGCGGCCCGTTCAGGGAGCAGAACGCCTCGAAATGTTGCAGGGCATTCATCTCGTCAAAAACCTGCGCGTAGCTGGCAAGGGCGGTCGGTGCGTTAAAGCAGCCTGCACAGCCACAGCTGGCCTCTTTACGATGACGGGCATGGGGCGCGGAGTCGGTGCCGAGGAAGGCGCGCGCAAAGCCGCTGGCAACCAGCTCGCGCAGCGCTTGCTGGTGGACATTGCGTTTGAGGATCGGCAGGCAGTAGAGGTGCGGACGCACGCCACCTACCAGCATATGGTTGCGGTTGAACATCAGGTGCTGCGGGGTGATGGTGGCCGCCAGGAGCTCGTTGCCATCGCGCACGTACTCCGCGGCATCTTTGGTGGTGATGTGTTCAAACACCACTTTCAGACCCGGCAGGCGCTGGCGCAGCGGCTCCATCACGGTTTCGATGAAACGCGCTTCACGGTCGAAAATGTCGATGTCGGCATGAGTCACTTCGCCGTGCACCAGCAGGGGCATCCCCAGTTTTTCCATGCGCTCGAGCACCGGCATAATCGCGTCAATGCTGGTGACACCGTGGCTGGAGTTGGTGGTGGCGTTGGCCGGATAGAGTTTGGCGGCGGTAAAGACCCCTTCGCTAAAGCCGCGCTCAATCTCATTCGCATCGAGCGTGTCGGTCAGATAACAGGTCATCAGCGGGGTAAAATCGTGACCGGCAGGCACGGCATCAAGAATGCGCTGGCGATAGGCGATCGCCGCATCGACCGTGGTGACCGGCGGCACCAGGTTTGGCATGACAATCGCGCGGCCATAAATTTCACTGGTATACGGCACGACGGTTTTCAGCATATCGCCATCGCGAAGATGGATATGCCAGTCGTCTGGGCGGCGGATTTTCAAAACCTGGGATTGTGCAGTCATGGATAGGCTCCGGCTGAGTGAGATGATTTTTGCCGGACACAAAGAATAGGGGGAAACGTTTTCGTTTGCACTCTTTTCTGTAAAAAAAGGCGCCGAAGCGCCTCACGGGTTAATCGACGAAGGGGATGACAATCTCACCCGGCTTCACTTCGATACCTTTTGCATATTTTTTCGCCAGCGCTTCGCCCTTGCTGTTGTCTTCGCTCAGGATATAAGCCGGCTGGTGATTAAAGTAGTTTTGCAGGGACTGATTCAGGTATGGCATCAGCGTCTGCAGAACCGGTTTCATCTTCTCCGGCGAGACCACGGCGTCGGTGATCTCCATCTGTTGCAGGTAGATGGCGCCCTGATCCTTATTGAAGACCGGCAGCGCTTTTAACTTCAGCTTAATATTGGCTTTCTGGCTGCCGAACAGCGAATTCATGTCCAGACTGGCGTCGCCGGAGAGCATCACTTTGTTCGGCTCTTCGCGGCCAATCTGGCTGGCAAGATTGCTCAGGACGATATGCGCATCGGCGACGCCGGGCACACCGATATCTTTCGCAAAGTTATTGCGCTTCTGCAGGGCCTGGTTAATCTCCTGTTCACTGACCGTGTACTGGGTGAGCTGATTACAACCAACCAGCAGACCGCTGATGATCAACGCAGTGGCAATAACAATCTTTTTCATGGTTTTCCTCGACATACTGGCGCTTCAATCCTGACGCGCCAGTATGTCAGGGGAGTGTCCCTCAGACCAGCAGAATAAACTGATAACGGCGAAGAACAGGAATAGTGCCTGAGTCCCGGTCAGGCTCCGGGCTCCAGCACGCCGGGTGCAGCGCGCTTGTGGCTGAACTGCCAGCCCAGCGCGAAGAAGGTGGTTACCCCAATCAAAGTCAGCATCACCCACGGCAGTTCAGGCTGGTTAAAAGCTTTCCCGGCATCGAACAGCCAGCCGCCCCCGGCATAGCCCAGCGCGCCACCAATCGCCAGACCGAGACGGCTGAAGCCCATATAGCTGCCCCGCGCGCGCGGATCGGCCAGCTCGGCGCTCAGCGTTTCACGGGCGGGTTCGGCGATGATGGAGCCGATATAGAAGGTGCAAATCAGCATAAACAGCTGTTGCAGGGAGCTCACCATCCCAATGGGCAGCATGCTCAGGGACATCAGCAGCAGGCCCGCCATCAAGCGATGCTCGAGGCGGAAGCGTTTTTCGCTCCAGCGAGCAATAGGGTAGAGGAGGGTGAGGGAGAGGCAGGCCTCAATGGCGTACATCCACTTCACCGCCGCCGGCGATCCGGCGATATCGTTAACCATGATCGGCAGCATCAGCATCACCTGTACGCCCAACATGTAATAGCCCGCCAGCGTCAGCACGTAGGTAATGAAACGTTTATCGCGCCAGACGCGGTCGAGCCCCTCCCGTACCGGCGCTTTGACGGTGGAGAGCTTCCAGGCGGGCAGCAGCCAGGCGTTAAAGGCCGCACACAGAATAAACAGCACCGCCCCAGTGGCGCAGACCAGCCGAAAATCGTACTGCAACAGCCAGCTTCCCAGCAGCGCACCCACCACCGCGCCCGCGCTGTCCTGCATCATCAGCAGCGAGAAAAAACGCCCGCGATGCCGGGGACGGATCAGCTTCACGACGAGCGCCGTGCGCGGCGGATCGAACAGCGTGCCGCCAAGCCCGGAAACAATACAGGAGACCCATAGCAGCCAGGGTTCATGGGCTATCGCCATGGTGGCAAAACCCGCCGCCCGCAGCAGCATGCCGGTGACAATCATCGGTTTCGCGCCAAAGCGGTCGGCAATCGCGCCGCCAAACACCCCCAGCCCCTGCTGGACAAACTGGCGCAGCCCCAGCGCAATGCCGACCATCAACGCCGCCCAGCCCATCTGATCGACAAAGCGAATAGAGATGAGGGGGAAAACGACAAAAAAGCCGAGTACAACCAGCATGTTATCAACAAGCAGGAAATATTTACCGAGGCTCCGGGCCTGTGAGATATGGGACATTTCCCCTCCAGGGAAATATACCCGTCATACTTCAGGTTGCCGGTGCGTTGGCCTCCTCGCTCACCCCTGTCACTTACCGGAGTTAGCTCCAGGGGATTCGCTGCGTCGCCGCCTTCCTGCAACTCGAATTATTTAGGGTATCAAGATAATGAGCGCGCTAATATTCTGCGGTGTCGGCAGGTTTTTTCCCACTACGCAGGCGACAATATTTTTTTATCAAAAAGGGGTTTTGATTGAGGGTTTTAATCGAAAAATGTGAAAAGTCTTCAAAATGGTATGTCACTGTTTTCCCAGAAGGCAGCGGCGCAGGTATAGTAAAGCTAACGGGTCAAAGTTGTAACATGAAGGAGTAGTATCCATGTTTGGCTATCGCAGTAATGTGCCGAAAGTACGCCTGACGACCGACCGGCTGGTGGTTCGCCTCGTGCATGAGCGTGATGCCTGGCGTCTGGCGGACTACTACGCTGAGAATCGTCAGTTTTTAAAACCCTGGGAACCCGTGCGGGATGAGAGCCACTGCTATCCTTCCGGCTGGCAGGCCCGGCTGAGCATGATCGCCGAGTTTCACAAGCAGGGCTCGGCGTTCTACTTTGCCCTGCTGGACCCCGATGAAAAAGAGATCATTGGCATCGCCAACTTCTCTAACGTGGTGCGGGGCTCGTTTCATGCCTGCTATCTGGGGTACTCCATCGGGCAAAAATGGCAGGGGCAGGGGCTGATGTTTGAAGCGCTGACCTCGGCAATCCGCTATATGCAACGTACCCAGCATATGCACCGCATTATGGCCAACTATATGCCGCACAATCAGCGCAGCGGCGGTCTGCTGGCGCGCCTCGGATTTGAAAAGGAGGGCTACGCCAAAGATTACCTGCTGATTGACGGCGAATGGCGCGATCATGTCCTGACGGCGCTGACAACCAAAGAGTGGAGCGCGGGGCGCTAAGGAACAGAGATGAAATATCAGTTAAGCGCCACTGAAGCGCGCGTCATTGGCTGCCTGCTGGAGAAGCAGGTCACGACGCCGGAGCAGTATCCGCTCTCGGTAAATGCGGTCACCCTGGCCTGCAACCAAAAAACCAACCGTGAACCGGTGATGAACCTTGCCGAACATGAGGTACAGGATCTGCTGGATGCGCTGGTGAAACGCCACTACCTGCGCACCGTCAGCGGCTTTGGCAATCGCGTCACCAAATATGAGCAGCGTTTTTGCAACTCCGAGTTTGGCGCCCTGAAGCTAAACTCCGCCGAAGTGGCGCTGATCGCCACCCTGCTGCTGCGCGGGGCGCAGACCCCGGGCGAGCTGCGCACCCGGGCGGCGCGCATGCATGAATTCGCCGATATGCAGGAGGTGGAACAGACCCTCGAAGGCCTGGCGGCAAGAGAGGATGGCCCGTTTGTCCTGCGCCTGGCGCGGGAGCCGGGCAAGCGTGAAAGCCGCTATATGCATCTCTTCAGCGGAGAGGTTGAAACTGCCGCCGCCGTTGAGACAGTGGCTCCCGCCACGGAAGAAACCTTACTGGCCCGCGTTGAAGCGCTGGAAAACGAAGTCGAAGAACTGAAGCAGCGCCTCGATTCGCTGCTGGCACATCTGGGAGATTAACGGTGACAAAATTACGAGTGGGCGTGGTAGGGCTGGGGGGGATCGCCCAGAAAGCCTGGCTGCCGGTGCTGAGCGCCGCGTCAGACTGGACATTGCAGGGGGCCTGGTCACCCTCTCGGGATAAGGCGATCAGGATCTGTGAATCGCTGCGTATGCCTTACTATGAGTCGTTGCAGGAGCTGGCCCGCGCCTGTGATGCAGTCTTTGTCCATACCTCCACCGCCACCCATTACCAGGTGGTTAGCGAGCTACTGCATGCCGGGGTGCATGTCTGTGTTGATAAACCGCTGGCGGACAATCTGGCCGACGCCGAGCGCCTGATTGAGCTCGCTGCACAGAAAAAACGCACCCTGATGGTCGGTTTCAACCGTCGCTTTGCGCCGCTCTATCAGCAGCTGAAAAATGGGCTTCAGGGGGCGGCATCCCTGCGTATGGATAAGCATCGCGCCGACAGCGTCGGCCCCAACGATCTGCGTTTTACCCTGCTGGATGATTATCTGCACGTGGTGGACACCGCGCTGTGGCTGGCGGGAGATAATGCGCGTCTCACCGGCGGCACGCTGCAAACCAACGAGCAGGGGGCGATGATCTATGCTGAGCACCATTTCAGCACGGGCAATATGCAGATCACCACCTCCATGCACCGCCGGGCAGGCAGCCAGCGGGAGTGGGTCCAGGCGGTAACGGACGGCGCGCTGCTGGACGTGACCGATATGCGCGAGTGGCGCGAAGAGCGGGGCGCTGGAGTGGTTACGCCGGCTATTCCTGGCTGGCAGAGCACCCTGGAGCAGCGTGGTTTTGCGGGCTGCGCGCGCCACTTTATTGAATGCGTGCAAAATCAGACGGTTCCTGAAACCTCGGGTGAACAGGCGATCCGCGCCCAGCGCATCGTGGAGAAGCTCTGGCGCGATGCCATGAGCGAATAACCCTCTGTAACATCTGCCCATAGCAATTCCTGTTTTTACGAGTAGACTAGGCGCGTTTTGCGTTTTCCAGGCCGGGTACGCATGGCGATACCCGGCGAAATGACGCCTGCTTTGCAGGCGTTTTGTTTCAGGTAGTGGAAGCTCACGTTAATGAACCTATTAAAATCGCTGGCCGCCGTCAGCTCGATGACCATGTTTTCGCGCGTGCTGGGTTTTGCGCGCGACGCCATTGTGGCGCGGGTCTTTGGCGCAGGGATGGCCACTGACGCCTTTTTTGTCGCGTTCAAACTGCCCAACCTGCTGCGTCGAATTTTTGCCGAAGGCGCCTTTTCCCAGGCGTTTGTGCCTATCCTCGCGGAATATAAAAGTAAGGAGGGTGAAGACGCCACCAGGGTCTTTGTCGCGTATGTGTCGGGGCTGTTGACCCTCGCGCTGGCCATCGTCACCGTGATTGGGATGCTGGCGGCACCCTGGGTGATTATGGTGACCGCCCCCGGCTTTGCCGATACCGCCGACAAGTTTGCCCTGACTACGCAGCTGCTGCGCATCACCTTTCCTTATATACTGCTGATCTCCCTGGCGTCGCTGGTCGGAGCCATCCTCAACACCTGGAACCGCTTCTCGGTACCGGCCTTTGCGCCGACCTTCCTTAACGTCAGCATGATCGGCTTTGCGCTGTTTGCCGCACCGTATTTCCATCCGCCAGTACTGGCGCTGGCCTGGGCGGTGACGGTAGGGGGGGTACTCCAGCTGGCGTATCAGCTGCCGCACCTGAAGAAAATCGGCATGCTGGTCCTGCCGCGCATTAACCTGCGCGATGCCGGCGCGATGCGCGTGGTGAAGCAGATGGGGCCGGCGATCCTTGGCGTGTCGGTGAGCCAGATTTCACTCATCATCAACACCATCTTCGCCTCCTTCCTCGTCTCCGGGTCGGTTTCCTGGATGTACTACGCCGATCGCCTGATGGAGTTTCCCTCCGGGGTGCTGGGGGTGGCGCTGGGCACCATTTTACTGCCTTCACTCTCCCGCAGTTTCGCCAGCGGCAACCATGACGAATATTGCCGCCTGATGGACTGGGGGTTACGCCTCTGCTTCCTGCTGGCGCTGCCAAGCGCCGTAGCGCTGGGGATCCTGGCGAAACCGCTCACCGTCTCCCTGTTCCAGTACGGTAAATTTACCGCCTTTGATGCTGCCATGACCCAGCGGGCGCTGATCGCCTATTCCGTGGGACTGATGGGCCTTATCGTGGTGAAAGTGCTGGCCCCGGGCTTCTATTCGCGCCAGGACATCAAAACCCCGGTGAAGATAGCCATTGTGACGCTGATTATGACCCAGGTGATGAACCTCGCGTTTATCGGTCCGCTGAAGCATGCCGGTCTGTCGTTATCCATCGGTCTGGCGGCCTGTCTCAACGCCGGGCTGCTCTACTGGCAGCTGCGTAAACAGCAGATCTTTACCCCGCAGCCGGGCTGGTCGCGCTTCCTGCTGCGTCTGGTGATTGCGGTGCTGGTAATGGCGGCCGCGCTGGTGGGGATGCTCTACGTAATGCCGGACTGGTCGCTGGGCACCATGCCGTATCGTCTGCTGCGCCTGATGGCGGTCGTGCTGGTGGGGGTAGTGGCCTACTTCGCCACCCTCGCGGTGCTGGGCTTTAAGGTGAAAGAGTTTGCCCGCCGCACGGCGTAACGCAAAAAAAGGGGAGCGCCTGTCGGTGCTCCCCCATTCCTGTGGCTATCGCCTGATTAAATCGAAATTTTCTTTCCGCCGCTGCGTGAGCTGGCTGTCTGGCCATCGGCGCCATACAGTCCTGTCTCCTGATGCGGCTTAAGCACGGCAAGCGCCTGCTGGTTACGGAGGATCTGCCCTTCCAGTAACCACCCGTTGTGCTGATTCAGATCGCGCAGATGCTGCGTTTTTTCAGTAATAGTTTGCCAGCGTTCGACGACATCATCATTTGCACTATGGCGCGCGGATTGCTCGCTGCGTCGCTGCTGTTCAAGGTAGTCCAGCGTGGCCAGCAGTGAGCTTTTATCTTCTGTAATGCGCTGCAGCGCGCTGCCATGAACATTTCCGGCAGAGAGCTGCTGCTGTTCGGCGTCCATGACCGTTTTCAGGTCGTTCAACACGACCGTCATTTGATCCATTATTTCCGTCAGACGACTCATACAGTGGTTACTCTAAGAAACTTTGCGCATCCTGGATCAGCGCATCAGCGATTTTACTGGTATCCATTTTCAGCTCGCCATTGCGGATGGCGGTTTTCAGCGCTTCAACACGCTCCATGTTGATATCGTTGCTACCAGGCTGCATCAGTTTCGCCTGGGCATCGCTCAGCGTGACGCTGGTGCTGTTGGCGGTCGCCGATTTTTGCGGGCGAGTCTTTGCAGTGGCAGTGTCATTCATTTCGCGCGGTTGAACTGGGCTAACCGGCTTCAGGGGCGATGTACGATCAATGCTCATTATATTGTCCTCATCGAGGGTTCGCGGCGTTGGCGCCTGACATCATCATTAAGTTACTTCTATATCGGCAGCCGCCGCATAATCTTTAAAAAGATTATAGGTTAATCAGAATATTCCCATCAGAATCCACCGTTCCGCTCACCACCTGGCCCGAAGACATTCTCACCCGGGCGTTTTGCGCAACCGCCGCATTGTTTAGCGCCTGACCTTCACCGTTAACGCTAAAGCCGTCGCCGCTGGCGATAACCATCACCCGCTGCCCCGCTTTGATCCGCCAGGACTGACGCAGCATCGATAGCTGCAAAGGCTGCCCTGGCACCAGATCGCGCAGGCTGACGGCATTCTGCACCTGGTTAATGTCCAGGATGGCCCGGGGCGGAAGCTGATCCAGCCTGCCGCGCTTCAGCGTAACGCTGTCCGGCTGCAGGGCGGCACCCCGGGGGATACTCCGGGACGCGACAACATAATCGCCCGTGGCCTGAACTGCAACCTGTATAAATCGTTTTTCATTGCCACATCGGGCGGTAACGCTGACGTTGCCCCACAGCTTCGTATTGCCGAGAACGCTGAATGCAGGCGTCTCGCACGAAGGACGCATGCTGGCTGGCGTGCGAACCTGCACCGAAACCTCATCGCTGAACCCCGCCAGCCGCTGGGCAAAAAATGTTGTCAGCTGGGCATCAAGATCCTGCGCCTGCGTGAGGGCGCTCCAGAGGAGCAGGGTTGCGGTGAAACCACGTTTGAGTGCCATATCGCCCGTTACCGTCGGTTTAATGATGAGCAGAATTCTACCTGTAGGGGTTTGCCATCAACGCAATAAATAGCGACGCATTTTGTGCTTATTCCGTCGATGAAGTAGACGGGGTGAGATTTAAGCTATCCACTGAAATTTTGCCATCAGCGGAGGAGACATGCTCGATAAACTCGACGCCGCGCTACGTTTTCAGCAGGAAGCGCTCAACTTACGCGCCCAGCGTCAGGAGATTCTGGCCGCCAATATCGCTAACGCCGACACCCCCGGGTTTCAGGCGCGCGATATCGATTTTTCCAGTGAATTAAAGAAAGTGATGGAGCGCGGTCGGGCCGAAAATAGCGGTGTCGCCCTTGCGCTGACGTCTGCACGCCACATTCCCGCACAGACCGTAACCACCCCGAGTATCGATTTACTTTATCGCATTCCCGATCAGCCATCCCTGGACGGTAACACCGTCGATATGGACCGGGAGCGTACGCAGTTCGCCGATAACAGCCTGCAGTACCAGATGGGGCTGACCGTTCTCGGCGGGCAGATTAAAGGCATGATGAATGTTCTGCAGGGAGGCAATGGTTAATGGCCTTACTCAATATCTTTGATATCGCGGGTTCAGCCCTGACCGCGCAATCGCAACGACTGAACGTCGCCGCCAGTAACCTGGCGAACGCCGACAGCGTGGCGGGTCCGGACGGGCAACCTTATCGCGCCAAACAGGTGGTATTCCAGGTCGATGCGGCACCGGGCGCCGCAACCGGCGGGGTAAAAGTCGCCAGCGTAATTGAGAGCCAGGCACCGGACAAACTGGTCTACGAGCCGGGCAACCCGCTGGCCGACGCCAACGGCTACGTCAAAATGCCGAACGTGGATGTAGTGGGCGAGATGGTGAACACCATGTCAGCGTCCCGCAGCTACCAGGCCAACGTTGAAGTACTGAACACCGTGAAGAGCATGATGCTTAAAACGCTCACTCTGGGCCAGTAAAGGAGAGATCAATGTCCATTGCAGTCAATGTCAATGACAGGTCGAGTGCCACAGGCGTCAGCGGCACCACCGGCAACAGTTCGCTTACCGGCAGCAACGCGTCCGATCTGCAAAGCAGCTTCCTGACGCTGCTGGTCGCACAGCTGAAAAACCAGGATCCAACCAACCCGATGCAGAACAACGAACTGACCACGCAGCTTGCGCAGATCAGTACGGTGAGCGGCATCGAGAAACTGAACACTACGTTGGGTTCTATTTCCGGGCAGCTCGACAGCAGCCAGTCGATGCAGGCCAGCACGCTGATTGGGCATGGCGTGATGATCCCGGGCTCCACCATTCTGGCAGGCAGTAGCAGCACCGACGGCACCAGCACCACCTCCACCACGCCGTTTGGTGTTGAGCTGCAGCAGAGCGCCGATAAAGTGACCGCCACCATCACCGACAGGAACGGTGCGGTGGTTCGTACCATTGATATCGGCGAACTGAAAGCGGGAGTACACACCTTTACCTGGGACGGCACGATGACCGACGGCAGCAGTGCGCCAAATGGTTCCTATAACGTTGCCATCTCCGCCAGCAGCGGCAGTACGCAGCTGGTGGCCCAGCCACTGCAGTTCGCGATGGTGCAGGGTGTGATCCGCAGCAGCAACGGTAACACGCTGGATCTGGGGACTTACGGTACAACTACGCTCGACGAAGTTCGGCAGATTATATAAGCCTTAACCTTTATCAGGAGTAACAAATGGCCTTTTCACAAGCGGTCAGCGGCCTGAATGCTGCAGCCACTAACCTCGACGTCATTGGTAACAACATTGCCAACTCCGCGACCTATGGCTTTAAGTCTGGTAGCGCGTCGTTCGCAGATATGTTCGCCGGTTCCAAAGTCGGTCTGGGCGTAAAAGTCGCCGGGATCACTCAGGACTTCAGCGACGGTACCACCACTAATACCGGTCGTGGTCTGGACGTGGCGATCAGCCAGAACGGTTTCTTCCGTATGCTCGACAGCAACGGTTCCGTCTATTACAGCCGTAACGGCCAGTTCAGCCTGGACGAAAACCGCAACCTGGTAAACATGCAGGGTCTGCAGGTGACCGGCTATCCGGCAGCGGGTAGCCCGCCAACGGTACAGACCGGCGCGAACCCGCAGCCGATCACCATTCCTAACAATCTGATGGCCGCTAAAGCGACCAGCACCGCAGCCCAGCAGATCAACCTGAACTCCACGGACAGCGTGCCTAACATCCCGTTTGACGTGACCAGTGCCAACCCGGATTCAGACAGCTTCAACAAGAAAGGCACCATCACCGTCTATGACAACCAGGGTAACGCCCACAACATGTATGTCTACTACGTGAAAACGGCGGACAACAAGTGGGATCTCTACACCCAGGACGGTAGCGCCGCGAACGGCCAGATCACCAAATCTGCCCAGATGAGCTTCGACCCCAACGGCAACCTGGAAGGGATCTATAACTACAGCCCAGCCGGTGTTTTGAGTGCGACGCCAAACGCCAATCCGGCCATTAACGTGACCACCGATCCGCTGAGCGGCGCGCTGCCGGTGACCTTCTCCCTGAGCTTCCTGAACTCCATGCAGCAGAACACCGGGGCGAACAACATCGTGGCGACCAACCAGAACGGCTACAAGCCGGGTGACCTGGTGAGCTATCAGATCAACGACGACGGTACCGTGGTAGGTAACTACTCCAACGAACAGAACCAGGTGCTGGGTCAGATCGTACTGGCAAACTTCGCCAACAACGAAGGTCTGCAGTCTGAGGGGAACAACGTCTGGTCTGCCACGCAGTCTTCAGGCGTGGCGCTGCTGGGCACCGCCGGTTCCGGTAACTTCGGTACCCTGACCAACGGCGCGCTGGAAGCCTCCAACGTCGACCTGAGTAAAGAGCTGGTCAATATGATCGTCGCGCAGCGTAACTATCAGTCGAACGCGCAGACCATCAAAACCCAGGATCAGATCCTCAACACGCTGGTTAACCTCCGCTAAGTGGCTGACGGGATAGCTTAATGGATCACGCAATATATACCGCGATGGGCGCCGCCGGTCAGACGCTAAATCAGCAGGCCGTCACCGCCAGCAACCTGGCGAACGCTTCGACGCCGGGCTTTCGCGCGCAGCTCAATGCGATGCGCGCCGTCCCGGTGGAAGGGCTCTCCCTGCCGACGCGTACGCTGGTGACCGCCTCCACCCCGGGAGCCGATATGACGCCCGGGCAGATGGATTACACCTCGCGCCCGCTTGATGTGGCGCTGCAGCAGGACGGCTGGCTGGCGGTTCAGACCGCAGACGGCGGCGAAGGCTACACCCGTAACGGGAACATCCAGGTGGATGCGGTCGGGCAACTGACCATCCAGGGACGTCCGGTTATTGGTGAAGGTGGCCCGATCACCGTGCCGGAAGGCTCGGAGATCACCATCGCGGCCGACGGCACCATCTCCGCCCTGAACCCGGGCGATCCGCCAAACACCGTCGCGCCGGTTGGCCGCCTGAAGCTGGTAAAAGCCGAAGGTTTTGAAGTGCAGCGTGGCGACGACGGCATGTTCCGTCTGACCCAGGCGGCGCAGGCTACCCGTGGCGCGACGTTACAGGCTGACCCGACCATTCGCGTCATGTCTGGCGTGCTGGAAGGCAGTAACGTTAAGCTGGTGACCGCGATGACCGACATGATCGCCAGCGCCCGCCGTTTTGAAATGCAGATGAAGGTAATTTCCAGCGTTGATGAAAACGCCGGTCGCGCCAACCAACTGCTGTCAATGAGTTAACAGGACTACTTATGATCAGTTCTTTATGGATCGCGAAAACGGGCCTCGACGCGCAGCAAACCAATATGGATGTCATCGCCAACAACCTGGCGAACGTCAGCACCAATGGGTTTAAGCGTCAGCGTGCGGTTTTCGAAGATTTGCTTTATCAAACCATTCGCCAGCCAGGGGCGCAGTCGTCTGAACAGACTACGCTGCCTTCCGGTCTGCAGATTGGTACCGGTGTTCGCCCGGTAGCGACTGAACGTCTGCACAGCCAGGGCAACCTCTCCCAGACCAACAACAGCAAAGACGTGGCGATCAAGGGCCAGGGTTTCTTCCAGGTTCAGCTCCCGGACGGGACCTCTGCCTATACCCGTGACGGTTCGTTCCAGGTGGATCAGAACGGCCAGCTGGTGACCGCGGGCGGTTTCCAGGTGCAGCCGGCGATCACCATTCCGGCGAACGCCCTGAGCATTACCATCGGGCGTGACGGGATCGTGAGCGTGACCCAGCAGGGCCAGGCTGCGCCGGTGCAGGTTGGCCAGCTCAACCTGACCACCTTCATGAACGACACCGGTCTGGAAAGCATCGGTGAGAACCTGTACATCGAAACCCAGTCCTCCGGCGCGCCGAACGAGAGCACACCGGGTCTGAACGGTTCAGGTCTGCTGTATCAGGGGTATGTGGAAACCTCAAACGTCAACGTCGCGGAAGAACTGGTGAATATGATCCAGGTTCAACGCGCGTACGAAATTAACAGTAAAGCAGTGTCGACGACCGACCAGATGCTGCAGAAACTGACGCAACTCTAAGGTGTAGCCCGGTGCGGTTCACGCCGCACCGGCTCCCTGTTTTCGAAGATGAAGGCAATGCAAAAACACGCGGCGATTCGTTATCCCATAGTGACTCTCCTGGCCGTTACCCTCAGCGGTTGCGCCTGGGTTCCGTCTCAACCTTTGGTGCAGGGTGCGACTTCCGCCCAACCCATTCCTGGCCCGACGCCGGTAGTGAATGGCTCAATTTTCCAGACCGCGCAGCCGATTAACTACGGTTATCAGCCGCTGTTTGAAGACCGTCGCCCACGTAATATCGGCGATACGCTGACCATCCAGCTACAGGAAAACGTCAGCGCCAGTAAGAGCTCGTCGGCGAATGCCAGCCGCGACGGGAAAACCAATTTTGGCTTCGACACTGTGCCACGCTATCTCGAAGGACTCTTCGGTAATGCGCGTGCCGATGCCGAGGCGTCTGGCGGCAACTCCTTTAACGGTAAAGGCGGCGCCAATGCCAGCAACACCTTTAGCGGCACGTTGACGGTAACCGTCGACCAGGTGCTGGCGAACGGCAATTTACATGTAGTGGGTGAAAAACAGATCGCCATCAACCAGGGCACGGAATTCATTCGCTTCTCCGGTGTGGTTAACCCTCGCACCATCAGCGGCTCCAACACCGTACCGTCCACTCAGGTGGCCGATGCGCGCATTGAGTATGTCGGCAACGGCTACATCAATGAGGCGCAGAATATGGGCTGGTTGCAGCGTTTCTTCCTTAACTTATCACCGATGTAATCGAGGTGACCTATGTTTAAATCCCTCTTCGGGTTCCTGCTGGTGCTGGTGGCGACATGTGCCCAGGCCGACCGTATTCGCGATCTCACAAGCGTACAGGGTGTGCGGGAAAACTCACTGATCGGTTACGGTCTGGTTGTGGGGCTTGACGGGACGGGTGACCAGACCACCCAGACGCCGTTCACGACCCAGAGTCTGAACAACATGCTCTCCCAGCTCGGCATCACGGTGCCCGCCGGGACCAACATGCAGCTGAAAAACGTGGCGGCGGTAATGGTCACCGCCTCTTTCCCGGCCTTTGCGCGCCAGGGGCAAACCATCGACGTGGTGGTCTCCTCCATGGGGAATGCGAAAAGCCTGCGCGGCGGGACTCTGCTGATGACCCCCCTGAAAGGGGTAGATAGCCAGGTGTATGCCCTGGCGCAGGGTAATATCCTTGTCGGCGGGGCGGGTGCCTCCGCAGGCGGCAGCAGCGTGCAGGTCAACCAGCTTAACGGCGGCCGTATTACTAACGGGGCGGTTATTGAGCGTGAACTGCCGACCCAGTTCGGCAGCGGCAACACCATTAACCTGCAGCTGAATAATGACGACTTCACTATGGCGCAGCAGATTGCGGACACCATCAACCGCAACCGCGGCTACGGCAGCGCCACCGCGCTGGATGCCCGCACCGTGCAGATCCGCGTCTCCAGCGGCGGCAGTAACCAGGTGCGTCTGCTGGCGGATATCCAGAATATGGAAGTGAACGTCACGCCGCAGGATGCCAAAGTGATCATCAACTCCCGCACCGGCTCGGTGGTGATGAACCGTGAGGTGACGCTGGACAGCTGCGCCGTGGCGCAGGGCAACCTGTCGGTGACCGTCAACCGCTCGGCTAACGTCAGCCAGCCAGATACGCCGTTTGGCGGCGGTGAAACGGTGGTGACGCCGCAGACCCAGATCGATTTGCGTCAGAGCGGCGGCTCGCTGCAGAGCGTGCGCTCCAGCGCCAACCTGAACAACGTGGTACGTGCCCTGAATGCGCTGGGTGCCACCCCAATGGATCTGATGTCGATTCTGCAATCCATGCAGAGCGCGGGCTGCCTGCGCGCCAAACTGGAAATTATCTGATGCTGACCGATAGCAAACTGCTGAGCAGCGCAGCCTGGGATACCCAGTCGCTCAACGAACTGAAGTCTAATGCGGGCAAAGATCCGGCGGGCAATATCCGCC
>NZ_JBBCPK010000035.1:0-42788 GCF_037150775.1 Leclercia sp. M50 | reverse complement strand
GCTCTCCGGCACTCTGTCCATCATCGCCTGCAGGTAGCGCGCGCCGCCGCTGATGCTCTGCTCAGCATCGGTACGGTCGGTCAGTCCCAGGCTCTGGGCGGTATTTTTGGTCAGCATCATCAGGCCGCGTACCCCGGTTGGCGAGGTGGCCAGTGCGTCCCAGTGAGACTCCTGATAAGAGATGGCGGCCAGCAGTCGCCAGTCAATCTCCTGGGCATACTTCACAAACAGGGGCTTCAGCGTCGGCAGGACATTATCCACCGCCCGCAGGAAGCTGCGGGTATCGACATAGTCGAAGCCATCCCCGTGACCGAGGTACTTCTCCTCCAGACGCGCCAGCGTGCCGTCTTCATTCATCCTGTTAAAGAAATCGAGCATGGCGGCGGAGAGCGTCTGGTCGGCGTCGAGAGGGCTGAACCAGGTGACAGGCTGCTCGTCAGTGACGTCCAGCGCCACGGCCAGCTCCGGGTGAACGCGCTGGAACAGGCTGATGGCAACCGAGTCGGCGATGGTGTAGGGCAGTTTCCCGTCCGTCACCTGCTCCAGCAGCGCCGTGGTGCCGAGCTTCTTATCAACCTTCCAGCTAAGTTCAGGGTACTTTTTTTCTTTCAGCGCCCGAAGGTCGTCAATGACAACATGGCCCGGGGCAACGGTGAGCTGCTCGGCGGTGAGCCCGGCAAGCGTGCGTGGTCGCAGGCTGCCTACGCGATAGACCAGCTGCTGCGAGACAGAGTAGTAGGTTGGGCCTGGCTGATAGTTTTTGCTGCGCTCGCTGTTATAGACCAGGCCAGCAGCCAGCATGTCAGCCTTATCATTGTCCAGGTCGTCAAACAGCTGGCTGATGTTCTGGCGTACCGTAATTCTGAGCTTTACGCCCAGATAGTCAGCAAAATGCTGCGCCAGTTCGTAATCCAGCCCAATGACTTTATCGTTGATCGCACTGTAGGTGAGGGGAGAGGCCACGGTACTGACGCGCAGCTCCCCCCGCGCCTGAATGGCGGCGATGCGATTTTCGGCTTTACCGAACCAGGGGATTGAAGGCCACAGGGCCGCTGCCAACAGCAGGGTCACGATGCCGATGAACAGATAATTAATCTTTAATTTTTTCAATAAGTTGATTCTATGCGCTGTGTATTATTCTGTTGTTTATTGGCCATAGTAAAAACAAGTATTACCAAAGATTTCGCGGCATTTTGCGTAAAGTTGCGCCACTTGGCAACTTATTAGCGGGAAAGGCAACACCAATGGTTAAATGACGACGACGATTTTATTACGACGCAAACGGTTTCGTCGGCGCGCAGGATCCACTATAATGGCGCCCGTTTTCCCCCCTTGCGCACACTGTAAGCGCCTCCGGCGCTTCGAAGACGAGAGACTTATGATGGAAATTCTGCGTGGTTCGCCTGCACTGTCTGCCTTCCGTATCAATAAACTGCTGGCACGTTTTCAGGCGGCCGACCTTCCGGTAAGCAATATTTACGCTGAGTATGTCCATTTTGCTGACCTGAATGCTCCCTTAACGTCAGAGGATTTAGTCCGGCTTGAGCGCCTGCTGAAGTACGGCCCAAGCCTGAGCAGCCATACCCCGAACGGTAAACTTCTGCTGGTTACGCCTCGTCCGGGTACCATCTCCCCCTGGTCTTCTAAAGCAACCGACATCGCCCATAACTGTGGTCTGAGCCAGATTAACCGTCTGGAGCGGGGCGTGGCCTATTACGTTGAAGCCGCAAGCCTGACTGATGAACAGTGGTCAGCCGTGGCAACAGAACTGCACGACCGCATGATGGAGAGCGTGTTCGCCTCTCTCGACGACGCGCAGCAGCTTTTCTCTCACCATCAGCCTGCGCCCGTGCAGAGCGTGGACCTGCTGGGTGAGGGCCGTCAGGCGCTGATTGACGCCAACCTGCGTTTAGGCCTGGCGCTGGCAGAAGATGAGATTGACTACCTGCAGGACGCGTTCATTAAGCTGAACCGCAACCCGAACGACATCGAACTCTATATGTTCGCGCAGGCCAACTCAGAGCACTGCCGCCACAAGATTTTTAACGCCGACTGGGTTATCGACGGCGAGCAGCAGCCGAAGTCGCTGTTCAAAATGATCAAAAACACCTTCGAGCAAACCCCTGATCATGTGCTGTCCGCCTACAAAGACAACGCCGCAGTTATGGAGGGTTCCGAGGTGGGCCGCTTCTTCGCCGATCGCGAAGCGGGGCGCTATGACTTCCATCAGGAGCCGGCGCATATCCTGATGAAGGTGGAAACCCATAACCACCCGACGGCTATTTCGCCGTGGCCAGGTGCCGCCACCGGCTCCGGCGGTGAAATCCGTGACGAAGGTGCAACCGGCCGTGGGGCAAAACCAAAAGCGGGTCTGGTCGGTTTCTCCGTCTCCAACCTGCGCATCCCGGGCTTTGAACAGCCGTGGGAAGAAGATTTTGGCAAACCAGAGCGTATTGTTACCGCGCTGGATATCATGACCGACGGACCGCTGGGCGGCGCGGCGTTTAACAACGAATTTGGTCGTCCGGCACTGAACGGTTACTTCCGTACCTACGAAGAAAAAGTGGACAGCCACAACGGCGAAGAGCTGCGCGGCTACCATAAGCCGATCATGCTGGCGGGCGGGATCGGCAACATTCGCGCCGATCACGTGCAGAAGGGCGAGATCGTCGTGGGTGCCAAGCTGATCGTGCTGGGCGGCCCGGCGATGAATATCGGTCTGGGTGGCGGGGCCGCCTCCTCGATGGCGTCCGGCCAGTCTGATGCGGATCTCGACTTCGCCTCCGTACAGCGCGACAACCCAGAGATGGAGCGCCGTTGCCAGGAGGTGATCGACCGCTGCTGGCAGCTGGGCGATGCCAACCCGATCCTCTTTATTCATGACGTGGGTGCGGGCGGTCTCTCCAACGCCATGCCGGAGCTGGTGAGCGACGGCAACCGCGGGGGCCGCTTCAACCTGCGCGATATCCTGAGTGATGAACCCGGCATGAGCCCGCTGGAGATCTGGTGTAACGAATCTCAGGAGCGCTACGTGCTGGCCGTTGCCCCGGATCAGCTGCCGTTGTTTGACGAGCTCTGCCGTCGCGAGCGCGCCCCGTATGCGGTGATCGGTGAGGCCACCGAAGAGATGCACCTCTCCTTAAGCGATACCCATTTCGACAACCAGCCGATCGATCTGCCGCTGGACGTGTTGCTGGGTAAAACGCCGAAGATGACCCGCGACGTTAAATCCCGCAAAGCGAGCGGTAAAGCGCTCGACCTGCAGGGTGTGACGATTGCCGAGGCGGTAAACCGCGTTCTGCATCTGCCGGCAGTGGCGGAGAAAACCTTCCTTGTCACCATCGGTGACCGTACCGTGACCGGCATGGTCGCCCGCGATCAGATGGTGGGCCCGTGGCAGGTCCCGGTGGCGAACTGCGCGGTCACTACCGCCAGCCTCGATAGCTACTATGGCGAAGCGATGGCGCTGGGCGAACGCTCCCCGGTGGCGCTGCTGGACTTTGCCGCTTCTGCCCGCCTGGCGGTAGGTGAAGCGCTGACTAACATCGCTGCCACCCAGATTGGCGACATCAAACGCATCAAGCTCTCCGCCAACTGGATGGCCGCTGCCGGTCACCCGGGTGAAGACGCCGGGCTGTACGAAGCGGTTAAAGCGGTGGGTGAAGAGCTCTGTCCGGCGCTGGGCCTGACCATTCCGGTGGGCAAAGACTCCATGTCGATGAAAACCCGCTGGCAGGAAGGTAACGAGCAGCGCGAGATGACCTCTCCGCTGTCGCTGGTGATCACCGCCTTTGCCCGCGTGGAAGATGTGCGCCACACCATTACCCCGCAACTCTCTACCGAAGACAACGCCCTGCTGCTGATCGACCTGGGTAAAGGTCATAACGCACTGGGTGCCACCGCGCTGGCGCAGGTTTATCGCCAGCTGGGTGACAAAGCGGCAGACGTGCGCGATGTGGCGCAGCTGAAGGGCTTCTACGACGCCATTCAGGCGCTGGTGGCCCAACGCAAACTGCTGGCCTACCACGACCGTTCCGACGGCGGCCTGCTGGTCACCCTGGCGGAAATGGCCTTCACCGGCCACTGCGGCGTGGAAGTGAATATTGCCTCTCTGGGTAACGATAATCTGGCTGCGCTGTTCAACGAAGAGCTGGGCGCCGTCATTCAGGTACGGGCGGCAGATCGCGAGGCGGTGGAAACGCTGCTGGCGCAGCACGGTCTCGGCGACTGCGTACATTATCTGGGTAAAGCGGTGAGCGGCGATCGTTTTGTTATCGAGGCGAATGGCCAGACGGTCTTTGCCGAAAGCCGCTCCACGCTGCGTATGTGGTGGGCGGAAACCACCTGGCAGATGCAGCGTCTGCGTGATAACCCGGCGTGTGCCGATCAGGAGCACGAGGCGAAAGCCAACGACAACGATCCGGGCCTGAACGTCAAACTCTCGTTCGACATTAACGAAGACATCGCCGCGCCGTACATTGCGAAGGGTGCGCGTCCGAAAGTAGCTGTCCTGCGTGAGCAGGGCGTGAACTCCCACGTTGAGATGGCGGCCGCCTTCCAC
This sequence comes from Leclercia sp. M50, assembly GCF_037150775.1. Lineage (NCBI taxonomy): Bacteria > Pseudomonadati > Pseudomonadota > Gammaproteobacteria > Enterobacterales > Enterobacteriaceae > Leclercia > Leclercia sp. M50. Next base: position 38,227 of record NZ_JBBCPK010000035.1, on the reverse strand, counting down.
CGTGCAGGCTTCGATGCCATCGACGTCCACATGAGCGACCTGCTGGCAGGGCGCACCGGTCTGGCTGATTTCCAGGCGCTGGTGGCTTGCGGCGGCTTCTCTTACGGTGACGTGCTGGGCGCGGGCGAGGGCTGGGCAAAATCCATCCTCTTCAACGAACGCGTCCGCGATGAGTTCGAAACCTTCTTCCACCGTCCACAGACCCTGGCGCTGGGCGTCTGTAACGGCTGCCAGATGATGTCTAACCTGCGCGAGCTGATCCCGGGCAGCGAAGCCTGGCCGCGCTTTGTGCGTAACCAGTCCGATCGCTTCGAAGCGCGTTTCAGCCTGGTGGAAGTGACCCAGAGCCCGTCTCTGCTGCTGCAGGGAATGGTGGGATCGCAGATGCCGATCGCTGTCTCCCACGGTGAAGGGCAGGTTGAACTGCGTGATGCCGCGCATCTGGCGGAGCTGGAAAGCAAAGGTCTGGTGGCGCTGCGCTTTGTCGACAACTTCGGCAAGGTAACGCAAAACTACCCGGCAAACCCGAACGGCTCTGCCAACGGGATCACCGCGGTGACCAGCGAAAGCGGTCGCGTCACGGTGATGATGCCGCACCCTGAGCGCGTGTTCCGCACCGTCAGTAACTCCTGGCACCCGGAAAACTGGGGCGAGGACAGCCCGTGGATGCGTATCTTCCGCAACGCGCGTAAGCAGTTAGGTTAAGAGATCGTTGTTGTGCCCGGGGGCGCTTCGCTTACCGGGCCTCCAAAAGCCGGATAAATTTTGTAGGCCGGGCAAAGGCAGTGCTGCCCGGCAATTCCTCAGTGTCGCAAATGTGCGACAACTCACATTCTGCGGTGTCGCCAAAAGGCGACACTTAAGTTTTTGATTTTTATAATGTTAGTAAGAATTCTGCCAGAGTGTTGCTGATTAGCGACAGATAGCCTGAAAATCATCACGCGCTGAATAAGTACGCAAAGCTCTATAAATTCATATTTTTCAACACATTAATATTTTTATTTGCATTTTGGCACATCTGTTGCATAATAGTAACCAGTGGCTCATTCACCTTCTTATGTCAGCCCCTTCGGGACGTGCTACATAAACTTCGAATGACGCACAAAAAGGTGCCTGCCGTCCAACTACTGATCATAGCGTTGCTTTATCAGACCCAGGGCGAAACGTCGAGTTAGGCACCGCCTCATTCCGCAACAAAGCCGGGTTTTTAACCCGGCTTTGTTGTATCTGAACGCATGTCCGGCTAGCATCCCCTTACCCCCTCGCGACAGAGAGTAATGCGTTGAAACGCTGGCCAGTTTTCCCTCGCTCCTTACGACAGTTAGTCATGATGGCCTTCCTGCTGATCCTGCTGCCTTTGCTGGTGCTGGCATGGCAGGCGTGGCAGAGCCTGAACGCGCTCAGCGCGCAGGCGGCGCTGACCAACAGAACCACCCTGATTGATGCCCGCCGCAGCGAGGCGATGACCAATGCCGCCCTGGAGATGGAGCGCAGCTACCGGCAGTATTGCGTCCTCGACGACAGAACGCTGGCGCGGGTATACCAGGATCAGCGTAAGCGCTACAGCGATATGCTCGACGCCCATGCCGGTGTACTGCCCGACGATAAGCTCTATCAGACGTTGCGCCAGGATCTTAACGCTCTGTCCCAGCTGCAGTGCATTAACAGCGGGCCTGATGCCCAGGCCGCTATGCGACTGGAGGCCTTTGCGAATGCCAATACCGAGATGGTTCAGGCGACTCGGTCGGTGATCTTCTCCCGCGGGCAACAGCTCCAGCAGGAGATTGCCGAGCGCGGCCAGTTCTTTGGCTGGCAGGCGCTGGTCCTTTTTCTGCTCAGCCTGCTGTTAGTGGTGCTCTTCACCCGGATGATCATCGGCCCGGTTAAGGGCATTGAGCGGATGATCAACCGGCTGGGGGAGGGGCGCTCGCTGGGCAATACCGTGGCCTTTACCGGCCCGCGCGAGCTGCGTTCGGTCGGGCAACGTATCATCTGGCTGTCGGAGCGGCTGTCATGGCTCGAATCCCAACGTCACCAGTTTTTACGCCATATTTCCCACGAACTGAAAACGCCCCTCGCCAGCATGCGTGAGGGCACCGAACTGCTGGCCGATGAGGTTGCCGGGCCGCTGACCCCGGAGCAAAGAGAGATTGTCGAGATCCTTGATGCCAGCAGCCGCAACCTGCAAAAGCTGATTGAACAGCTGCTCGACTACAACCGTAAACTGGCCGACGGCATCCCGGAGCTTGAGCGCGTAGAGCTCGCGCCGCTGGTGGATATGGTGCTGTCTGCTCACAGCCTGCCTGCTCGCGCTAAAATGATGCATACTGAACTGGCGCTGGCGACACCCGCCTGTTTAGCCGAGCCGATGCTGCTGATGAGCGTGCTGGATAATCTTTATTCCAATGCGGTGCACTATGGTATTGAATCCGGTACCATTTATGTTCGCAGTTTTACGCGCGGCTCGCGAGTCTGTATCGATGTCGCCAACACCGGAAGCCCGATCCCCGACGATGAAAAAGCGATGATCTTTGAACCCTTTTATCAGGGTAGCCATCAACGAAAAGGGGCGGTGAAGGGAAGCGGCCTGGGGCTGAGTATCGCCCGTGACTGTATTCGTCGTATGCATGGAGAGCTTAACCTTGTTACTGACGACCGTACCGATGTCTGTTTTCGCATCGAACTGCCGCTTGAGTCGGAAAAACCACTAAAATGAATCTAAATCTGGTGAGTATGTCACACGTCTTTTCCCGCGCCATTAACGCGGTATTTTCCGGTCACTCTCTCTTTCTGAGCCTTCCCTGCCTGCTGCTGGCCGGGTGCGTCACCAGTACGCCGACCAGTGCCATCAGCGACAAGCAGGGTGAAAAATTGCCTGAGCATCAGCTGGCGGACTTCCTGTCTACCGACTGCAATAATATCTGGCAGCTGCACGGTCAGGAGACCGACAGCAACCCGCTTTACTGGCTGCGCGGCATGGATTGCGCAGATCGCCTCTCACCCGCCGCCGCGCGGGCAGAGGCGAGGGGATGGGACGATGATACCTGGCAGGAGAGTTTTAAGCGCGGGATCCTGCTGGCCAATGCCAAAATTAACCCGGTAGAGCGGCGCCAGTTGACCACCCGGCTGGATGCGCTGAGCCCGCAGATCCCGGCCCAGGTGCGCCCGCTGTATCAGCTGTGGCGACACGGTCAGGTGCTGCAACTGCAGCTGGCAGAGGAGCGTTTCCGCTACGGTAAGCTGCAGCAGACCACCGACGGTGAACTGGATACCCTGCGCCAGCAGCAGCAATACCTGCGGGTGCAGCTGGACACCACAACCCGCAAGCTGGAAAACCTGACCGATATTGAACGGCAGCTCTCCACCCGTAAGCCGGTCAGTAACTATCTGCCGGACGCGCCGAAGAGTGCCGCGTCGCCCGCCGGCACCGAGGGTGATGCGACAGACCCGAAAAGCGATGCCCCGAAACAGGAGGACGTAAAGCCATGACAAGCCGAAAACCTGCGCATCTTTTGCTGGTGGATGACGATCCCGGTTTGCTGAAGCTGCTGGGGATGCGTCTGGTGAGCGAGGGTTATAGCATCGTGACCGCCGAAAGTGGTCAGGAGGGGCTGAAAGTGTTGGGCCGCGAGAAGATCGATCTGGTGATAAGCGATCTGCGGATGGACGAAATGGACGGCATGCAGCTCTTCACCGAGATCCAGAAGCTCCAGCCCGGCATGCCGGTGATTATTCTTACCGCCCACGGCTCGATCCCTGATGCTGTGGCCGCCACCCAGCAGGGGGTCTTTAGCTTCCTCACCAAGCCGGTGGATAAAGACGCGCTTTACAAAGCGATTGATGATGCCCTGGAACACGCCGCCCCCTCCGGCGACGAAACCTGGCGGGAGGCGATCGTCACCCGCAGCCCGATTATGCTGCGTCTGCTGGAGCAGGCGCGCATGGTGGCGCAGTCCGATGTCAGCGTGCTGATTAACGGCCAGAGCGGCACCGGGAAAGAGATCCTCGCCCAGGCCATTCACAACGCCAGCCCGCGCGGCAAAAACGCCTTTATCGCCATTAACTGCGGGGCGCTGCCCGAGCAGCTGCTGGAGTCCGAGCTCTTTGGTCATGCGCGCGGCGCCTTCACCGGTGCGGTCAGCAGCCGGGAAGGGCTTTTCCAGGCGGCGGAAGGCGGCACGCTGTTCCTCGATGAAATTGGCGACATGCCGGCGCCCCTGCAGGTCAAACTGCTGCGCGTGTTGCAGGAGCGCAAGGTCAGACCGCTCGGCAGTAACCGCGATATCGACATCAACGTGCGCATTATCTCCGCGACCCACCGGGATCTGCCCAAGGCGATGGCGCGCAACGAGTTTCGTGAAGACCTCTTCTACCGTCTCAATGTTGTTAACCTGAAGATCCCTGCGCTGGCGGAGCGGGCAGAAGATATTCCGCTGCTCGCTACTCAGCTGCTGCGCCAGGCCGCGGAGCGGCACAAGCCGTTTGTCCGTGCATTTTCCACCGACGCCATGAAGCGGCTGATGACCGCCAGCTGGCCCGGTAATGTGCGTCAGCTGGTGAACGTGATTGAGCAGTGCGTGGCGCTCACCTCCTCGCCGGTGATCAGCGATGCGCTGGTGGAGCAGGCGCTGGAGGGCGAAAACACCGCCCTGCCGACCTTCGTTGAAGCCCGCAACCAGTTTGAGCTTAACTATCTGCGTAAGTTACTGCAGATCACCAAAGGCAACGTCACCCATGCGGCGCGCATGGCGGGGCGTAACCGCACCGAGTTTTATAAACTGCTCTCGCGCCATGAGCTGGAAGCAAACGATTTTAAAGAGTGATGCGCTAAATTCCGCCTGAATATGATACTGTGAGCAACCGATTACGAGGCAGCTGACAGGCATAAGTTTAAGGACCACCATGAAAAAGATTGATGCGATTATTAAACCTTTCAAACTGGATGATGTGCGCGAAGCGCTGGCAGAAGTCGGCATTACCGGCATGACGGTGACAGAGGTGAAAGGCTTTGGTCGTCAGAAGGGCCACACCGAACTCTACCGTGGCGCAGAATACATGGTCGATTTCCTGCCAAAGGTGAAGATTGAGATCGTGGTGTCGGATGACATCGTGGATACCTGCGTGGATACCATTATCCGCACCGCACAGACCGGCAAAATTGGTGATGGCAAAATCTTCGTCTTTGACGTGGCGCGCGTGATCCGTATCCGTACCGGCGAAGAAGACGACGCGGCGATTTAATTACCCGTTGTTTGACATCCCGTAGGCCCCTGCAAGCGGAGCGCCGCCGGGCAAAAAAAAAGCCCCTCTACTGAGGGGCTTTTTGCATTACAGTACCTTATGCGGGCCGAAGCATTCGTAGTGAATGTTCTCTTTATTCACCCCCAGCTCCAGAAGCTGCGCGGCGGCATACTGCATAAAGGCCACCGGGCCACAGACGTAGAACTGCATCTCCGGGGCGTGGAACTGCTCTTTATGCTCGCTTAACGCCATCAGGCCTTCGCTGTCGAAGCGGGCAGCGGCACGGTCGTCATCCGACGGCAGGCGATACCAGGTATGGGCAGTAAAGTGCGGCAGGCCGGCAGCCAGGCTTTTCACTTCATCAGAAAACGCATGCACTTCGCCATTCTCTGCGGCGTGGAACCAGTTCACCTGCGCCTTATGCTGCGCCTTCGCCAGGGTGTCCAGCATCGCCAGCATCGGGGTCTGGCCGACACCGGCGGAGATCAGCGTCACCGGGGTATTGCTTTCAACAGCCATAAAGAAGTCGCCCGCAGGGGCGGCCAGATGCACCACATCACCCACGCGGGCTTCGTTATGCAGCCATGTCGAAACCTGACCGCCTTCCTCGCGTTTTACCGCAATGCGATAGCTTTTGCCGTTTGGCTTGCGGGTCAGAGAGTACTGGCGGATCTCCTGATGCGGGAAGCCTTCAGGCTTCAGCCACACGCCCAGGTACTGGCCCGGCTGGTAATCGGCAACCGGCTGGCCGTCGACGGGTTCAAATTCAAAGCTGGTGATAAGCTGGCTGCGCGGGGTTTTTTCCACGATACGGAAGGCGCGGGTACCTTCCCATCCGCCGGTCTTACTGGCGTTTTCGCTGTAGATCTGCGCTTCACGGTTGATAAAGACGTTCGCCAGCACGCCGTAGGCTTTGCCCCAGGCGTCCAGCACTTCCTGGCCCGGGCTGAACATTTCGTCCAGGGTCGCCAGCAGGTGGGTGCCAACAATGTTGTACTGCTCAGGTTTGATCTGGAAGCTGGTATGTTTCTGAGCGATTTTTTCCACTGCTGGCAGCAGGGCCGGCAGGTTCTCGATGTTGCTGGCGTAGGCGGCAATGGCGTTAAATAACGCTTCGCGCTGATCGCCGTTACGCTGGTTGCTCATGTTAAAAATCTCTTTGAGCTCCGGGTTGTGCGCGAACATACGATCGTAAAAATGGGCGGTAAGTTTAGGACCCGTTTCGACCAGCAGGGGAATCGTGGCTTTTACGGTAGCGATGGTTTGGGCATCTAACATAGCAGCTTCCTTCAAATGTTACTTTAATAGTGTATTTTTAATGCATCTTATAAAAAATAACCCTGCTTTGTAAATGGTTCTTTGCAACATGAATTAACTGCATCACAAACCTGAAAAGAATTCCCTTTTGCAGGGCGAGGACGCTATTCCTCAAACCCTTGCGTGGCGGGTAGGTAAACGTTTGCGTAAAATCCTTTGTCAAGACCTGTTATCACTCTGCTAATCAGTTATACTGTTGCCCGTCGTCCATCAGGACTGCCTTTTCAGGCCAAAATTTACTTGTTAGCTGAGTCAGGAGATGCGGATGTTAAAGCGTGAAATGAACATTGCCGATTATGATGCCGAACTGTGGCAGGCTATGGAGCAGGAAAAAGTACGTCAGGAAGAGCACATCGAACTGATCGCCTCCGAAAACTACACCAGCCCGCGCGTGATGCAGGCGCAGGGCTCTCAGCTGACCAACAAATATGCTGAAGGTTACCCGGGCAAGCGCTACTACGGCGGTTGCGAGTATGTCGATGTGGTTGAACAGCTGGCGATCGATCGCGCAAAAGAGCTGTTTGGCGCTGACTACGCTAACGTGCAGCCGCACTCTGGCTCTCAGGCTAACTTCGCTGTCTATACCGCACTGCTGCAGCCGGGCGATACCGTTCTGGGTATGAACCTGGCGCAGGGCGGCCACCTGACTCACGGCTCCCCGGTTAACTTCTCCGGCAAACTGTACAACATCATCCCTTACGGTATCGATGAGTCCGGTAAAATTGACTACGCCGACATGGAGAAGCAGGCCAAAGAGCACAAACCGAAGATGATCATCGGTGGTTTCTCTGCCTACTCCGGTGTTGTTGACTGGGCAAAAATGCGTGAAATCGCAGACAGCATCGGCGCATACCTGTTCGTCGATATGGCACACGTTGCCGGTCTGATCGCCGCAGGCGTCTACCCGAACCCGGTTCCACACGCACACGTTGTCACCACCACTACCCACAAAACCCTGGCCGGTCCGCGCGGCGGCCTGATCCTGGCGAAGGGCGGTGACGAAGAGCTGTACAAAAAACTGAACTCTGCTGTCTTCCCAAGCGCGCAGGGCGGCCCGCTGATGCACGTTATCGCGGCGAAAGCCGTGGCGCTGAAAGAGGCGATGGAGCCAGAGTTCAAGGTTTACCAGCAGCAGGTTGCTAAGAACGCCAAAGCGATGGTGGAAGTCTTCCTGAACCGCGGTTACAAAGTGGTCTCCGGCGGGACTGAAAACCACCTGTTCCTGCTGGATCTGGTTGATAAAAACCTGACCGGTAAAGAAGCTGACGCTGCCCTGGGCCGCGCCAACATCACCGTTAACAAAAACAGCGTACCAAACGATCCGAAGAGCCCGTTTGTGACCTCCGGTATCCGTATCGGTTCTCCGGCTGTCACTCGCCGCGGCTTTAAAGAAGCGGAAGTGAAAGAGCTGGCGGGCTGGATGTGCGACGTGCTGGACAACATCAACGACGAAGCGGTTATCGAACGCGTGAAAGCGAAAGTGCTGGAAATCTGCGCCCGCTTCCCGGTTTACGCATAAGTCTGCCTCGCAGAACAAAAAGGCCGCGCAAGCGGCCTTTTTTATGGCTAACGCCGGTCGATGGAGATAGCGCCCGGCCCGGCCACCGCCAGCAGCAGGAATCCGCCAGCGATGCTGATGTTCTTGAAGAAGTTAATCATATTCGGCATCACCGCATCGCCACTCATATCCCAGTAGTGGTGCCCAATCAACGCCGTTCCCAGCGTATAAAAGACAAACAGCATCGCCAGCGGGCGAGTAAAAAAGCCGAGCACGATGAGAATGGCGGCGGGCACTTCCATGATCACCGCCACAATGGCCGCCAGCATCGGCATCGGGGCGCCCAGCTTCACCATATACTGCACCGTGCCGTCAAAACCGAACATTTTAGGCACGCCGAAAATAATGAACAGAAGGATAAGGGCGAGACGGGCAATCAACAGGATCAGCGCCCGGGACTGACCAAAATCGAAATACCGTAGTGTGTTCATGGCAGGCTCGTTTGGGGTGGGATTTATCTTAAAGCTAATACACAAATTGCCGCCCCGCCATTCCGCTTTTCGCCATAAATCAGCCATCAGGATGATTTAAATTCCCCCCCTTTCAGCATGTTCTCCGCTAGCCTTCCGCCAGCGCGTCCTCCACGAACAGAAAGCCAATGCCGATAATCTGCTGCTGCCGGGTTAAGCCGCCAAAGGCGATTTCCGTTTGCCGGTTACGCACCGCATCGCCGTGATCGAAGGGGGTAAATCCAATCTGGCGATTGATGGTCTGCAGCCAGCGTTCGCCAAAGGCGCAGCTGCGGCCATAGAACCAGATTTGGTTGATATTAAGGATATTGAGCAGGTTGTAGAGCGTCAGTCCGATAGCGTTGGCGGCCTCGTCAGCCCAGCGCTGAATTGGAGCATTCCCCTGACGCCAGGCCTCAATCAGCTGCAGACTGGTGAGGCTGTCCGGATCAAGCCCGAGGGTGCCGGGCTGGGATTTCAGCCATAAACGCGCCTGTTTTTTAAGGGCTGAGAGGGAGGCGACCGTCTCCAGACAGCCGTAGCGTCCGCAGGCGCAGGCCACGCCGTCGCGATCGAAAATGGTGTGGCCAATTTGCCCGCTGCCGTTAAGCGTCCCGCGATAGACCTGGCCATTAATCACAAACGAGGATCCGATACCGTAATCGACGTTAATCACGCAAAAATCGTCGCGGTTGGCCGGGTTTTGCCACTTCTCCGCCAGCGCCAGCATCACACAGTCGTTATCCACCTTCACCGTGATGCCCAGTTTTTCTTCCAGCAGATACTTAATCTCAACCGGTTTTTTCCACGGCGCCTGGGGCATCATCTGCGATACCCCGGTGGCGGTATCGACCTGGCCGTGGATCCCCAGCGCCAGATTAATGCGCTGCCCCGGCCACTGTTTGCGCTGCTGCTGCCACAGGTTCTCAATGGCCTGTAACAACGCTTCGGGCGTCTGTGCGTTCACGTCAGTCCAGCGAAACTCGCCTAACGGCGACATGCGGGCGTCGATAAGCTGGCTCTCAATGCTGGTGGGGCTGACATTCATGCAGAGTATTAATGGCCCCTCATCCGGGATCTGATAATGGCCGCTGTTCATTCCCCGGGTGCTGAGGTTTTCACTGGAATGCCCAAGCTTTTTGTCCGCCACCAGTTCATCCAGGATCTTGCTTACCGCCGGAATAGAGAGCCCGGTGTGCTGGGCCAGCTGGGATTTGCTCAGGCGCTTGTAGCGCCAGACCAGGGACATGATCGTGCGGCGGTTATGCTGTCGTACCCTGTGATTGTTCAGACCGGATAGCTGCATTCACTAAACTCCGTTAATTATATTGCGTGAGCATTACGCAATCAGCGCGCTGAATTCCTCTCTACACTGCCATCTTATCGCTTTTTACTGTTATTTGTTTACTGGAGAGTGAATATGTCTGGAGCAGTGAAGGTCTGGCGGGAGACCGTGGCATTACCGACGTGGACCACCGGCGCAGAAGATACCAACCCGATGTTCCTGGAAAAGCGCGTCTATCAGGGCTCCTCTGGCGCGGTCTATCCCTACGGCGTGACCGATACCCTGACCGGCGTTCGCGAAACCCGCGATTACCAGGCCGTCTGGATGGAAAACGACTTCATCCGCATTATGCTGCTGCCGGAGCTGGGAGGACGTATTCATCGCGCGTATGACAAAGTCCAGCAGCGTGATTTCGTTTACTACAACGAAGTGGTGAAACCGGCGCTGGTGGGGCTGCTGGGACCGTGGATCTCCGGCGGCATCGAATTTAACTGGCCGCAGCACCATCGCCCAACCACCTTTATGCCTGTCGACGTCACCATTCAGGAGCAGGATAACGGGGCGCAAACCGTCTGGCTGGGTGAGGCCGAGCCGATGCGCGGCCTGCAGGTGATGACCGGGTTTACCCTTTACCCTGACCGGGCATTGGTTGAGATCACCGGCAAAGTCTTCAACGGCAACGCCACGCCGCGCCACTTCCTGTGGTGGGCAAATCCGGCGGTGAAAGGTGGGGACGATCACCAGAGCGTCTTCCCGCCGGACGTCACGGCGGTATTTGACCATGGCAAGCGCGCCGTCTCTGCCTTCCCGATCGCCACCGGCACCTACTATAAAGTCGATTATTCCGCGGGCGTGGATATCTCCCGCTACAAAAACGTGCCGGTGCCAACCTCCTACATGGCGGAAAAATCGGACTACGATTTCGTCGGGGCATACCATCACGGCGAGCGCGGCGGCTTGCTGCACGTGGCTGACCACCATGTGTCGCCGGGGAAAAAGCAGTGGACCTGGGGTCATGACGATTTTGGCCGTGCCTGGGATCGCAATCTGACCGATGAAAACGGCCCCTATATCGAGCTGATGACCGGGGTGTTTACCGATAACCAGCCCGATTTCACCTGGCTTGCACCCTACGAAGAGAAGATCTTCGTGCAGAACTTCCTGCCCTATAGCGAACTGGGACAGGTGCATAACGCCAACACGCAGCTGGCGCTTAAGCTGGAACGGCGTGAGCAGCAGCTTCACCTCGGCCTCTACGCCATCGCACCGCTGCATGATGTGCGGCTCGAGCTGACCGCCGACGAAAAACCGGTCTGGGAGACCCACCTGACCCTGATGCCGGGCGAAAGCTGGCAGCAGGCGCTGCCGGATACCTGGCCGCAGCGCTTAACGCTGAGGGTGAAAGAGGCCTCGGGCCGCACGCTGCTCCACTACCAGGAGCATATCCCCCAGGAGACGCCGCTGCCGGATCCGGCCACCGCGCCCGCCATGCCGGAAGAGATCAGCAACAGCGATGAACTCTATTTTATCGGGCAGCATCTGGAGCAGTACAACCATGCCAGCCGCTATGCGGAAGATTACTATCGCCGGGCGCTGGCGCTGGATGCTAACGACTATCGCAATAACGTGGCGCTGGGCACGCTGGCGCTCAACCGTGCCGACTGGGCGCTGGCGCAACGCTGCGCCGAAGCCGCGCTGGTTCGCGCCCATCGTCTGAATAAAAACCCCCGCGACGGCGAAGCCAGCCAGCTGCTGGCGACGGCCCTGGAGCGGCAGGGGCAGGACGACGCCGCATGGGATCACTACTACAAAGCCTCGTGGAGCGGAAACTGCCGTGATGCGGCTTTCTTATCCCTGGCGCGGCTGGCGATGAAGCGCGGCAACGCGGCTGATGCGCTGGAAAAAGTTGATATCAGCCTTAGCATCAACGCCAGCAACAACCTGGCGATGGGGCTGAAAGCCCTCGCGCTGGCAGAGGTGCAGGGCGAAGGCGCAGCGCTGGACTACATTCAGCGCTGCCTGCAAACCCATCCTCTGAGCTACGCCCTGCACTATGCCCGCTGGGCAATCAGCCGGGATGATGCTGCCTGTGACCAGCTGTTGCAGGTGACTGGTCGTCGAGGGGCCAATGCCTGCCTGCTGGCGGGCTGGTTAATCTCGATGGGCATGCGCGACGCCGCCCGCGAGATGCTGGATCTGCTCGACAGCCAGGAGACGTTGCCCCAGCTGTGGCGGGCCGCCTTAAGCGACGATCCTGCTACCCGTGCCCGCTATATTGCCGCGGCGCGGCGCTGCGAGGCCAACCGGGTACGTTTCCCGAATGCTCTTGATGAAGTGCAGATGCTGCAAACCCTGCACGACAACCCGTATGCCTGCTATCTGCTGGGCTGCTTCTGGTACAGCAAACGCCGCTATGACGATGCGGTGAAATGCTGGCAGACCACGCTGGCGCAGGAGCCGGAGTTTGCCCCTGCCCACCGCCTGCTTGGGATCTACGCCTGGAATAAACAGCACAACCTGGCGCTGGCGGAGCAGTGTCTGCAGCGCGCCGTGGCCCTGGAGCCGGACAATCCGCGTTTCCTGTTTGAGCTTGATTATCTCAATAAGCTCACCGGGCAGCCGGTGGCGAAACGCCTCGCCATGCTCACCGAGCGGGAGCGCGTGGCGCTGAAGCGCGATGACCTCACCGCAGAACTCCTGAGTCTGTGGAACGGTTCCGGGCGCTACGATGCTGCGGCGCAGGTACTTCAGGAGCGGCAGTTCCATCCGTGGGAAGGGGGTGAAGGCAAAGTGACCGGGCAGTATCTGCTCAACCAGCAGCATCGTGCCCTGCAGCACATAAGCCGCGGGGAATTCCAGGAGGCGATGGCTCTGCTGCAGGCGGCATTGCACTATCCGCACAATCTGGGGGAAGGGCGTCTGCCGGGGCAAACCGATAACGATATCTGGTATCTGCTGGGGTACTGCCATGCGCAAAGTGGCGCACATGCCGACGCGCAACGCTGTTTTGCCCGGGCGGCACAGGGCGGCTCCACTCTCGATGCCGGACGCTACTACAACGATCAGCCAGCGGACTATCTGTTCTGGCAGGGAATGGCGCTGCGCCAGTTGGGCGATCCCGCCGCGGCGGAGCGCCATTTCCAGGGATTCCTGGCGTGGGTGCAGGCCCATCGCGACGACCTGCCCGAAGCGGATTTCTTTGCAGTTTCGCTCCCGGATCTGGTGGTACTGGATACGCCAGCGGGTCATCAGCACCAGCAGCATTGCCTGTTCATTGAGGCGCTGGGCTATGCAGGGCTGGGCGAGCTCGCGGCCTGCAAACGCCTGTTGGGGAACTTACTGGCGCTGAACCCGGCCCATGACAAAGCGCATCTGTTTCAGCATGCGCAGGCCACGGGCATTTTCCATTAACTGACCTCGCAGGTGGGGAAACCCACCTGTTAACCCTCTGTACCCTGCGTTTCCCTTAAAGAGGAATCAACATGAATAATAGCGCGCAGACACAATTGAAAATGGGCTACGTCTGGACTATCTGTCTGGTCGCCGCCTGCGGCGGACTCCTGTTTGGCTACGACTGGGTGGTGATTGGCGGGGCCAAGCCCTTCTATGAAGCCTGGTTCTCCATTACCGACCCGGCACAGTCCGGCTGGGCGATGAGTTCCGCCCTGGTGGGCTGTATCTTCGGGGCGCTGATCTCCGGCTGGTGTGCCGATAAATTTGGCCGCAAGCGTCCGCTTATCCTCTCGGCGGTGCTGTTCAGCGCCTCGGCGTGGGGCACGGCGGTGGCGGGCAGTTTTGATATGTTTGTGATCTGGCGCATCGTCGGCGGCCTCGGTATCGGCCTGGCCTCCGCCCTGAGTCCGCTCTATATCGCGGAGGTCAGCCCGGCGGAAAAGCGCGGTCGCTTTGTGGCCATTAACCAGCTGACCATCGTGGTGGGCGTGCTGGCCGCACAGCTGATTAACCTGATGATTGCCGAGCCGGTAGCGGCAGGCGCCACTCAGGAGGCCATCATTCAGACCTGGAACGGGCAGACCGGCTGGCGCTGGATGTTTGGCGCTGAGCTGGTGCCGGCCCTGGCGTTTCTGGTGCTGATGTTCTTTGTCCCGGAATCGCCGCGCTGGTTGATGAAGGCGGGCAAGCCAGAGCGTGCGCGCGCGATGCTGGAGCGTATTGGCACCCCGGCGTACGCCAGTCAGACCTTAAAAGAGATCGCCCACACCCTGGAGAAAGACACCCAGAAGGTGGCGTTCTCCACGCTCCTGCAACCGCAGGTCAAACCGATTGTCATCATCGGCATCGTGCTGGCGATGTTCCAGCAGTGGTGCGGGATCAACGTGATCTTCAACTATGCCCAGGAGATCTTCGCCTCCGCCGGGTTTGATATCAACGACACCCTGAAATCGATCGTGGCGACCGGCATCATTAATCTGGTCTTTACCCTCGCCGCGCTGCCGCTGGTGGATAAGATTGGCCGCCGCAAGCTGATGTTGCTCGGCGCCTCAGGCTTGACCATTATCTACGTGCTGATTGCCAGCGCCTACGCCATGAACATCATGGGCTGGCCGGTGCTGCTGCTGGTGCTGGCGGCGATTGCCATCTACGCCGTGACGCTGGCGCCGGTCACTTGGGTGCTGCTGTCGGAGATCTTCCCCAACCGCGTGCGCGGCCTGGCGATGTCCGTGGGCACGCTGGCGCTGTGGATCGCCTGCTTCCTGCTGACCTACACCTTCCCGCTGCTCAATGCCGGGCTGGGTGCGGCGGGGAGCTTCCTGCTCTACGGGGTGATCTGCGCGGCGGGCTATCTCTACATTCTGCGTAAAGTGCCGGAGACCAAAGGCGTGACGCTGGAGGCGCTGGAGGCGCAGCTGGAAAAACAGCACGGCAAGGTTGCCTCCGCAAATCATGCTGAGCGCGTGCACTAATGGAAACGCTGTTGATTGAAAACGCGCATCTCCGGATGCGCGTCAACCCGCAGGGCGGCGGGTTACAGGAACTCTTTTCCCTGACCTGCGGGCAGCCGGTGTTATGGAACGGCGGCGACAGCGCGCTGTTTCCGATGGTGCCGCTGGCAAACCGGGTGGCGGGGAATCGCTTCCGGTTTCAGGGGCGGGAGGTGGTGCTGCCGCAAAGTCCGGTTGATGAGCGCTTCTTCCTGCACGGTGATGGCTGGCAGTCGCGCTGGCAGATAGCTTCGCATTCCGACACGGCGTGCGTCCTCACCTTGCGCAGCCAGCATCAGTGCGGTTTTGATTATCAGGCCGGGCTGCGCTACCAGCTGCGCGGGAACGTTCTGCGGGCGGAGCTGACGCTCACCCATCTTGGTCAGGCGCCGATGCTGTACGGCCTGGGCTTTCACCCGTGGTTCTGTTTTGATGCGCAAAGCCGCCTGCGCTTCTCCGCCAGCGGCTACTGGCCGGAAGGTGCACACCATTTACCGCAAGCCTGGCAGAGCAATATCCCGGCGGATGTCGATTTCAGCACGTCACGCCATGGCGGCGATCGCTGGCTGAACGTCGGCTATTCCGGCTGGAACGGCGTGGCGACCCTGGAGCGTGATGTGATGAATATCACAATTACAGCGCAAACTCCGTGGTTGATGCTGTTCAGAATGTCGGGTCAATCGTTCTTATGCCTTGAGCCCCAGAGCCATCCGGTCAATGCCCACCATATGGCCGGGCAGCCTGGCCTGGTGGCGTTAGCCCAGGGAGAGAGCAGTCGTTTTGCGATGGAAATCGCCGTCGAACAGGCTCGCCGAAACTGTTAAACCGCTGTTAATACTCCCTTGCGCCAGCCCGTTTTTGCCGCCAGACTATCGCCTCCAAAACGGGAGGGATTCATGGTTTTGCATTCCACACGCTGGCTGGCGCTCAGCTACTTCACCTACTTTTTTAGCTACGGTATTTTTCTGCCTTTCTGGAGCGTCTGGCTCAAGGGAATTGGCCTTACGCCGGAGATGATTGGCCTTCTGCTGGGCTCGGGCCTGGTGGCACGTTTTCTCGGTAGCCTGCTTATTGCGCCGCGCGTCAGCGATCCCTCCCTGTTAATCAAAGCCGTACGCGTGCTGGCGCTGCTCACCCTGGTGTTTATGGCCGGTTTCTGGGTCAGCCAGCAGTTTGCCTGGCTGATGGTGGTGATGGTGGGCTTTAACCTCTTCTTCTCGCCGCTGGTCCCGCTGACCGACGCGCTCGCCAATACCTGGCAAAAGCAGATCACTATGGACTATGGCCGGGTGCGGCTGTGGGGCTCGATTGCCTTTGTGATTGGCTCGGCGCTGGTGGGCAAACTGGTGAGCCTCTACGACTATCGCGCGATTCTGGCGCTGCTGAGCGTGGGGATCCTGTCGATGCTGCTCGGTATGCTGTTACGCCCTTCGGTGATGCCGCAGGGGGAGAGCCGTCAGCAGGAGAGCGCAGGCTGGCCCGCCTGGCGATCGCTTGTCGCCCAGAGCTGGCGTTTTCTGGCCTACGTCTGTCTGCTGCAGGGGGCGCATGCCGCATACTATGGCTTCAGCGCTATCTACTGGCAGGGAGCCGGGTATTCAGCCTCCGCTGTCGGCTATCTCTGGTCGCTGGGCGTGGTAGCGGAAGTGATTATCTTCGCCCTCAGCAACAGGCTGTTTCGCCGCTTCAGCGCCCGGGACCTGCTGCTGTTATCGGCCCTCTGCGGGATTGTACGCTGGGGTCTGATGGGCTGGACCACGGAGCTGCCGTGGCTGATTGTGGCGCAGATCCTGCACTGCGGCACCTTTACGGTGTGCCACCTGGCGGCGATGCGCTATATCGCGGCGCGCGAAGGCAGCGACGTGATCCGCCTGCAGGCGGTCTACTCCGCCGTGGCGATGGGGGGCAGTATTGCCATCATGACCGTGTTTGCCGGTTTCCTTTACCAGCATCTGGGTCACGGGGTCTTCTGGGTGATGGCGCTGGTGGCGCTGCCCGCGGTTCTGCTGCGTCCGCGCGTGGCAGTGCGCTAAGTTTCCAGCATGGCGCGAATATGTTCCTGCTGCTGCGCATTCAACGCCTCGACGGCATGGATAAGCGGCGGCGAGAACAGCGGCAGGGCGGTGGTGTAAGGTGTGACCACCAGGGCCGCTTCGCGCGGGGCACCCTCCTTCTGAAAAGACTGTAGCGTTACATAGCGAATGTTCAGCGGCAGCAGGGTCAGTTCCCGAAGCTGCTGTTCAATCAGCTCCTCGCACGCTTTATCCTCACCGGTCAGCAACACCACCTGCTTTTCATGCAGATCGGTCTCCTGCATCAGCCAGGCGCCAAAGATCACCGCCACCAGGCTCGCCTCCTCCTCGGAGAAACGCAGGCCGAATTCGGACTCCAGCTCAAACAGTACCTCCCGGGTGGTACGCATCAGGCGCGGATAGAGGCGGTGGATCTCCTCCGGCAGGCTGTTGTCGATGCCAATGCCAAACAGCGAGCGGTCCAGCGCCTGGGCAAGGTGGATATAGAGCTGAGCGGTCAGTCCCTGCTCGTCACTGAAATGCATCCCCGTTTGTTCCCGGAAGCGGTCGATCATCCGGGTAATGGCGTGGCGCAGGCGTTCATCTTCCTGGTGCGCATCGCGCAGCGGATCGGGGGTACGCAACATCATAAACAGCAGAGCCAGAAACAGCTGTTCATCCGCGTGGGGAACCTGCACCACGCGGCGCTGCCAGTGGCGTACAATCTCCTGCGCCATCAGATATTCGTTACGCGACTGGGTCCAGTTACGCTGAACCACTGTAAACTGCGGCGTCTGGCCCAGATGGTGCTGGAGCAGGCAGTATTGCAGGTAGAGCTGTAAAAACTGCGCGTCACGGCATTCAAACTGCCGTTGCAGTCGGCGGGAACAGAAATTGACCAGCGCCTGCAGGTTAGTGTCGTCATATAACGTGCGGGCGATGCCGAGCTGCTTTAGCGCGATCTTCAGAGATGGGGTAAACTGCTGCGCGATGAAGTGGGGGCAGAGGCGTAACGCCCGGCGCAACCAGTGCAGCAGGCATAAGCGTTGATTAAGGTGGCTACCTTCCAGCAGGTAGCAGCCATCATGCTGTGTCGCAATGTCGAGCTGGTGATAGCGCTGGATCTCCATGCGCATCTCGTCGATATCCTGCCGGCAGAGGGCATCATCGACACCATTGATTTCCCCGATGCTTTGCAGAGTGGCGCGAAAGCCTGGCACATAGAGCATCAACAGAACCTGGCAGCGGCGCTGCGAACTGGAAAGTGCAGATGGCATTTCGAGAGTCGTCATCATCTGTCGGGTTCCAGTGAGTGTGTTTGATAAGAATAGCTAAAGGATGTACGCCATAGCACGGGATGCCGGGCTTTCCTTCAGGAATGCGGGTGAACATCACAGAATTTTTGACGTGAGGATGAGATGCAAATAGTTAAACGCAGCGCAACTGCGCTTTTTTTGGCGGTTTTGTCTTTTTCCGCCGCCGCGCACCCTCACAGCTTTATCACCCTGAAAACGCAAATCATGGTGAAGGATGAGCAGGTCACCGGCCTGAAAATGCGCTGGGTGATGGACGAGCTAACATCCGCCGATCTGCTTTATGATGCCGGGAACGCAAAGCCCGGGGATGAAATCTGGAAAAAGCTGGCGGCGGAGGTCATGGCCAACGTGCTCGGCCAGCACTACTTTACCGAGTTCTGGCATAACGGCGAGAAGGTGAAATTTCTTAACCGCCCCACTCAGTACGGTATGAGCCGCATTGATCACCAGGCGGTGCTGACCTTTATCCTGCCGCTGGCGGAGCCCCAGCCGCTGGCCGGACAAAAGTACACCTTCTCGACCTTCGACCCCTCTTATTACGTCGACATGAGCTATGCAGAGGATAGTGACGTGACGCTGCCTGAGGGCCTGAAAAGTCAATGCGCCCTCACTATCGATACCCCGGAGCCCAGCGATGAGACGCTCAACTTTGCCAGCTCGCTGGATAAAGATGATGCCCCGCCGGAAGATATGAATCTCGGCAAACAGTTTGCCCAGACGGTGACCTTACAATGTCAGTAATGCGCGCGCGACGTGGGTGGGATCTCTGGCCGCTGGCGCTGTTCCTCGTTGTGGCGGCGGCGGGAGCCGTGTGGTTATGGCAGGCGTGGCCGCAGGTGATACGCCAGAGCATTCTCTGGCAGCGGGAGGTCAACCAGCAGATGAGCGGTTTGTTGAAAGCGGTGGCCGATAACCCGACGGCAGCAGGCGGGTCACTGCTGATCTTCAGCTTCCTCTATGGCGTGCTGCACGCGCTGGGGCCGGGACATGGCAAAATTGTTATCACCACCTGGCTTGCTACCCACCCCTCAAAACTGAAATCGAGCATCGGCTTAACCCTGGCCTCCTCTTTATTACAGGGGAGCGTGGCGATCGCCCTGGTGGTGGGGGTATTAATGCTGCTGCGGCTCCCGGCGCGGGATCTGCACATGAGTAGCTTCTGGCTGGAGAAGGGCAGCTACGCCCTGGTGGGCGTGCTGGGGATTATGCTCTGCTGGCGGGCGCTGAAAAAACTGCGCGCCTTGCTGCGCAAACCGACCTTCAAAGCCTTTACCCCGCATCACGTCCACGACGCAAACTGCGGCTGCGGCCATCAACATCTGCCCACGCCGGGGCAGATGCAGGGCGCGGACGACTGGCGGACGCGGCTGATGATTATTCTGTCGATGGGGATGCGGCCCTGTTCCGGGGCCATTATGGTGCTGCTGTTCAGTAAGGTGATCGGCGTATTCAGCTGGGGTGTGGCCTCGGCGCTGGCGATGGCGGCGGGAACGGGGTTAACCATCTCTTCGCTGGCACTGCTGGTGCACGGCTTTCGCCATCTGGCGGTCAGGCTCAGCGGCAATAAAACGCCGGTGCTGTGGCGACAGGTCGGATGGACGACGCTGGCATTAGCGGGCGGTGTGGTGTTGCTGGCGGCGGCAGTCATCATGTGGCTGAGCGCGGTGCCGGTGGGCAGGGGGCTGAGGCCGTTTTAGTCGTCCCTGCCGGGCAAAAATCCCAAAATGGCGGGACATGATTGTCGCTTCGACAGGGATGTTTTAGTTTGCAGCTTTGCTTTGGGGTCATGACAAGGAGTCACGATGACCGATCATAATACTACTGTTTCAACACGTAATCTCTGGTTAGCCGCCGGGTCCGGCCTGCTGCTCGGCCTGGCGATCGTCTGCTTCTGGCCCGAACTGGCGAGCTGGTGGCCTGAAGATCTCCCCCGCATCTATTCCACCCTCTATTTTCTTATCGGTATGGGGCAAACCAGCATCGACACGCTTCCACTCGCCATGTACGGCAAGCTGCTGGTGGCCGGTTTTGTGCTGGCTTTTCTGCATCCCGGCTACAGCAAAATACCTCTCGTCGCCTGGATGCTGCATAACCAGCCTTCGGCCAGGCAATTCTTTGACTGGATAGTGCGCAGCTGGATCCTACAGGGCGGTTTTTTTGTCATTGTTTTCTGGCGCATCGGATTTACGCAGAATCTCTCCCACGAGGTATTGCTGCGCTTTGTCGCAGCGTTCAACTACGTCTGCTATTTCGCCACGCTGGTACTGGGTGTGTTGCTGGTGCGCGATGCCCTGTGCTGGCGGAAAAGCGCTGAAGGTCCCCGGAGCAATATTCGGCTGCCGCTGATTTTCGCGCTGAGCTTCTATATGCCTTCACAGATCGTGTGGCTACTGCTGGGGGCGCGGGAGCATGATTTGATCCTGACAGGATGGCTGCTA
This sequence comes from Leclercia sp. M50, assembly GCF_037150775.1. Classification (NCBI taxonomy): domain Bacteria; kingdom Pseudomonadati; phylum Pseudomonadota; class Gammaproteobacteria; order Enterobacterales; family Enterobacteriaceae; genus Leclercia; species Leclercia sp. M50. The sequence goes on along the minus strand of NZ_JBBCPK010000035.1, from coordinate 17,668 downwards.
TTCGTCCCCACCATGATTGGCGTGCTGTTAGCCAGACTGGCGACGGGCGGTATCGCCTGTCTGCTGCATCAGTGGCTGGGGGAGGCACGGTGTCAAAAAGGGTGGCGGTATTTTGCGCTGTTTAACGGCATGGCGGTGCTGGTGATGGTCACCAATACCTTCATACGTATACTGCTGTCACTGCTGCAGTAATCGTTAATGGCCTGAGGGCGGGCAGGGCAGGAAAAGAGGCGGATGAAGGATCTTCACCCGCCTGCTGAGATTAACGCTTCAGCGCTTCGCTCAGTTCGTCACGCATGTTCGCCAGCATGGCTTTTACCACGCGTGGGTTACCCGCAACGATGTTGCCAGACAGCATGTAGTTGTGGCCACCGGTGAAATCACACACCAGCGCACCCGCTTCACGCGCGATCAGTTCGCCAGCGGCGAAGTCCCACGGCTTGAGGCCAATCTCGAAGTAACCATCAACGCGGCCAGCGGCAACATAAGCCAGGTCCAGCGCAGCGGAGCCGGTACGGCGGAAGTCGGCGCACTCGGTGAACAGTTTGCCCAGAATTTTCATGTACGCAGGGGCGTGCTGTTTGGCTTTGAACGGGAAGCCGGTCGCCAGGATGGTGCCGTCGAGGTCGCGAGCGTTGGTGCCGCGCAGACGGTAGCCGTTCAGCTGTGCGCCCTGACCGCGGGTGGCGGTGAAGAGTTCGTTACGCATTGGATCGTAAACCACGGCCACTTCGGTACGGCCTTTGATGCGTACAGCGATAGAAACAGCGAAGTGTGGGAGACGTTTAACGAAGTTGGTGGTGCCATCCAGTGGATCAATAACCCATTGAACATCCTGATCTTCGCCCTCATGCTCACCGCTTTCTTCGGTGATGATGGTGTGCTGCGGGTAAGATTTGCGAATGGTGTCGATAATTACAGCTTCTGCCGCTTTATCAACGTTGGTCACAAAGTCATTGCTGCCTTTCTGGCTGGTTTCTACGGAATCGGGTGTTTCGTAGTGTTTGGCAATTACATTACCCGCCTTGCGCGCTGCGCGCACGGCGATGGTCAACATAGGATGTTGCATCGGTTACTCTCACTGGATGTTAAAGAACGGGGAAACGAAAACGGCGCAGAGTATAGCAGCGGGATCGGAATATGTCTTCCGTTTATGATAACATCATCGAATATTCTCCATACTCAGAAAAATTATGCTGCAAAATATCCGAATCGTGCTGGTCGAAACATCGCATACCGGCAACATGGGCTCCGTAGCCCGCGCTATGAAAACCATGGGCTTAACCAATCTCTGGCTGGTTAACCCGCTGGTCAAACCCGACTCCCAGGCCATTGCCCTCGCGGCAGGGGCCAGCGACGTGATAGGCAATGCCCAGATCGTCGATACCCTGGATGAAGCCTTAGCGGGTTGTAGCCTTGTGGTGGGTACCAGCGCGCGTTCCCGCACCCTGCCGTGGCCGATGCTCGACCCGCGTGAATGCGGGCTGAAAAGCATCAGCGAAGGCCAGCATGCGCCGGTGGCGCTGGTGTTTGGCCGTGAGCGCGTGGGGCTGACCAACGATGAGCTGCAGAAGTGTCACTATCATGTCGCCATTGCCGCCAACCCGGAGTACAGCTCGCTGAACCTGGCCATGGCCGTGCAGGTTATCGCCTATGAGGTGCGTATGGCCTGGCTGGCAACCCAGGAAAAAGATGTTCCCGCCGCGCAGGAAGAGACGCCTTATCCGCTGGTGGACGATCTGGAGCGGTTCTACGGTCATCTGGAGCAGACCCTGCTCGCCACCGGCTTTATCCGCGCCGGTCATCCGGGTCAGGTGATGAACCGTCTGCGCCGCCTCTTTACTCGCGCCCGTCCGGAGAGCCAGGAGCTGAACATCCTGCGCGGTATCCTGGCGTCGATTGAGCAGAAGAATAAAGAGTAGTGCGGTGTGGCGCCGGGTGGCGCTGCGCTTACCCGGCCTACGAAACCCGTAGGCCCGTGCAAGCGAAGCGCCGCCGGGCAAAAACAGATGAACGCACAGAAGGTTAAATACCTGACTAAATCAGTCAAGTAAATAGTTGACCATTTTAGTCAGGAATGTCAGACTTGGCCCTGCTATGCAATACCCCCACTTTACAATAAAAAACCCCGGGCAGGGGCGAGTTTGAGGTTAAGTAAGACATGAGACTGACATCTAAAGGGCGTTATGCCGTGACCGCGATGCTGGACGTTGCGCTCAACTCCGAAGCGGGCCCGGTTCCATTGGCTGATATTTCTGAACGTCAGGGAATCTCCCTCTCTTATCTGGAACAGCTTTTTTCCCGACTGCGTAAAAATGGCCTGGTTTCCAGCGTTCGCGGTCCTGGCGGTGGTTATCTGTTAGGTAAAGACGCGGGCAGTATTGCGGTTGGTGAAGTGATTAGCGCAGTTGACGAATCCGTCGACGCGACCCGTTGCCAGGGTAAAGGCGGCTGTCAGGGCGGCGACAAATGCCTGACGCACGCGCTGTGGCGCGATCTGAGCGACCGTCTGACCGGTTTCCTGAACAATATCACCCTCGGTGAGCTGGTAAATAACCAGGAAGTTCTGGATGTATCAGGCCGTCAGCACAGCCACGATTCCCATCGTAATACCCGCGCGCAGGACGCTATCGACGTCAAATTACGCGCGTAATAAAAAGATAAGTATTTCAGAATCAGGCCGGGGCGTAACGCCCCGTGTACTCGGTCGTACATCCAGCCGGTTGCCTGATTCCTTGCATTGAAGCGATGTACGGAGTTTATAGAGCAATGAAATTACCGATTTATCTCGACTACTCCGCAACCACGCCGGTGGACCCGCGTGTTGCCGAGAAAATGATGCAGTGTCTGACCCTGGACGGAAACTTTGGTAACCCAGCTTCCCGTTCACACCGTTTTGGCTGGCATGCTGAAGAGGCGGTAGATATCGCCCGTAACCAGATTGCCGAGCTGGTTGGTGCCGACCCGCGTGAAATTGTTTTCACATCTGGCGCAACCGAATCCGATAACCTGGCGATTAAAGGTGCCGCTAATTTCTACCAGAAAAAAGGCAAGCACATCATCACCAGCAAAACTGAACACAAAGCCGTGCTGGATACCTGCCGTCAGCTGGAGCGTGAAGGGTTTGAAGTAACCTACCTTGCCCCGCAGCGCAACGGTATCATCGACCTGAAAGAGCTCGAAGCGGCAATGCGTGACGACACCATTCTGGTCTCCATCATGCACGTTAACAACGAAATCGGCGTGGTGCAGGATATCGCGACCATCGGCGAGCTGTGCCGTGCGCGCGGCATTATCTATCACGTGGATGCGACCCAGAGCGTGGGCAAACTGCCTATCGATCTGAGCCAGCTGAAAGTGGACCTGATGTCCTTCTCCGGCCACAAAATCTATGGCCCGAAAGGTATCGGCGCGCTGTACGTGCGTCGTAAGCCACGTATCCGCATCGAATCCCAGATGCACGGCGGTGGTCACGAGCGCGGCATGCGTTCCGGTACGCTGCCTGTTCACCAGATCGTGGGCATGGGTGAAGCTTACCGTATCGCCAAAGAAGAGATGGAAACCGAGATGGCGCGCCTGCGTACGCTGCGCAACCGTCTGTGGGAAGGCGTGAAGGATATGGAAGAGGTCTACCTGAACGGCGATCTCGAGCAGGGCGCACCAAATATCCTCAACGTCAGCTTCAACTATGTTGAAGGCGAGTCGCTGATCATGGCCCTGAAAGACCTGGCCGTCTCTTCCGGTTCTGCGTGTACTTCCGCAAGCCTGGAGCCGTCCTACGTACTGCGTGCGCTGGGCATGACCGACGAACTGGCACACAGCTCTATCCGCTTCTCTTTAGGTCGTTTTACTACCGATGAAGAGATTGACTACACCATCCAACTGGTTCGCAACTCCATTGGCCGTCTGCGTGATCTTTCTCCACTGTGGGAAATGTACAAAGAAGGCGTGGATCTGAACAGCATTGAATGGTCACATCACTAATCGGTTTGTAAGGAGAATTCAGCATGGCATACAGCGAAAAAGTTATCGATCATTACGAGAATCCACGTAACGTGGGCTCCTTCGACAACAGCGACGACAGCGTGGGCAGCGGCATGGTGGGTGCACCAGCGTGTGGCGACGTGATGAAGTTGCAGATTAAAGTCAACAATGAAGGTATCATTGAAGACGCGCGCTTCAAGACCTACGGTTGCGGTTCCGCAATCGCGTCGAGCTCCCTGGTTACCGAGTGGGTGAAGGGCAAGTCTCTGGACGAAGCGCAGGCGATTAAAAATACCGATATTGCTGACGAACTCGAACTGCCGCCGGTGAAAATTCACTGCTCTATCCTGGCGGAAGATGCGATCAAAGCCGCAATTGCGGATTACAAAAGCAAACGTGAAGCAAAATAATTAGTTGAGGTTGTTATGTCGATTACCCTTAGCGACAGCGCTGCCGCGCGAGTAAGCGCCTTCCTGGCAAACCGTGGCAAAGGCTTTGGCCTGCGACTGGGTGTACGCACCTCCGGTTGTTCCGGTATGGCGTATGTACTGGAATTTGTTGACGAACCTGCGGCGGAAGACACCGTGTTCGAAGACAAAGGCGTGAAGGTGGTGGTCGATGGTAAAAGCCTGCAGTTCCTGAACGGCACTCAGCTGGACTTTGTTAAAGAAGGTCTTAACGAAGGGTTTAAGTTCACCAACCCGAACGTGAAAGACGAGTGCGGCTGCGGCGAAAGCTTCCACGTATAATTGCGCATCACCTGTTAACCCCACCGCAGCCAGGCTGTGTGTGGGGTTTGCTTTAATCAGCTAACCCTGAGATTGTTATGGATTACTTCACCCTCTTTGGGTTACCAGCCGGGTATGAAATTGATACTCAGGCGCTGGCGGCCCGTTTCCAGGATCTGCAACGTCAGTATCACCCGGATAAATTCGCCAGCGGTACGCAGGCGGAACAACTGGCGGCGGTGCAGCACTCTGCGACCATCAATCAGGCGTGGCAAACCCTGCGCAATCCGCTGAGCCGGGCAGAATATCTGCTTTCGCGTCACGGGTTTGATCTCTCCAGTGAGCAACACACCGTCCGCGACACCGCGTTCCTGATGGAACAGCTGGAGCTGCGTGAAGAGCTGGATGAGATTGAACAGGCCAAAGACGAAGCCCGTCTGGAGCGCTTTATCAAGCGCGTAAAAGGGATGTTCGATACCCGCCATCAGCAGATGGTTAACCAAATGAATAACGAGACGTGGGATGTGGCAGCGGACAGCGTTCGCAAGCTGCGTTTTCTCGATAAACTGCGAAGCAGTGCTGAACAACTCGAAGAAAAGCTGCTCGATTTTTAATTTCGGAAGCGATTATGGCCTTATTACAAATTAGTGAGCCTGGTTTAAGTGCCGCACCGCACCAGCGTCGTCTGGCGGTGGGCATCGACTTAGGCACCACAAACTCGCTGGTGGCGACCGTGCGCAGCGGCCAGGCTGAGACGCTGGCGGATGCGCAGGGTCAACATCTGTTGCCTTCTGTGGTCCACTATCAGCCTCAGGGCCACAGCGTGGGCTTCGATGCCCGCGCCAATGCCGCGCAGGATCCTGCCAACACCATCAGCTCGGTAAAACGCATGATGGGCCGCTCGCTGGCGGATATCCAGAACCGTTATCCCCATCTGCCGTATCAGCTGCAGGCAAGTGAAAATGGCCTGCCGATGATCGCCACTGCCGCAGGGTTACTGAACCCGATCCGTGTCTCTGCCGATATTCTCAAGGCGCTGGCCGCCCGCGCCACCGCGACCCTTTCAGGCGAGCTGGATGGCGTGGTGATCACCGTGCCGGCCTATTTCGATGACGCCCAGCGTCAGGGCACCAAAGATGCCGCGCGTCTGGCGGGCCTGCATGTGCTGCGTCTGCTCAACGAGCCGACCGCGGCCGCCATTGCCTATGGTCTCGACTCCGGCCAGGAAGGGGTGATCGCGGTATTCGATCTCGGCGGCGGGACTTTTGATATCTCCATCCTGCGCCTGAGCCGCGGGGTGTTTGAAGTGCTGGCGACCGGCGGCGACTCTGCCCTCGGCGGTGACGACTTCGACCATCTGCTGGCGGATCACATCCGCGAGCAGGCGGGGATTGCCGATCGCAGCGACCTGCGCGTCCAGCGCGAGCTGCTGGATGCGGCCATTGCCGCCAAAATCGCCCTCAGCGATGCCTCCTCCGTGACCGTTGAGGTGGCGGGCTGGAAAGGCGACATCAGCCGCGAGCAGTTCAATGAACTGATTGCCCCGCTGGTGAAACGCACCCTGCTGGCCTGCCGCCGCGCGCTGAAAGATGCGGGCGTGGAAGCCGAAGAGGTGCTGGAGGTGGTGATGGTCGGCGGTTCAACCCGTGTGCCGCTGGTGCGTGAGCGCGTGGGCGAGTTCTTTGGCCGCACGCCATTAACCTCTATCGATCCGGATAAAGTGGTCGCTATCGGCGCCGCTATCCAGGCCGATATTCTGGTCGGCAACAAGCCGGACAGCGAAATGCTGCTGCTGGATGTCATCCCGCTCTCCCTCGGGTTAGAAACCATGGGCGGCTTGGTGGAGAAAGTGATCCCGCGTAACACCACCATTCCGGTGGCCCGCGCGCAGGAGTTCACCACCTTTAAGGATGGCCAGACTGCAATGTCGATCCACGTGCTGCAGGGTGAGCGGGAGCTGGTTCAGGACTGCCGTTCGCTGGCGCGTTTCGCCCTGCGCGGCATTCCGGCGCTGCCTGCAGGCGGGGCGCACATCCGCGTCACCTTCCAGGTGGATGCGGACGGCCTGCTGAGCGTCACGGCGATGGAAAAATCGACCGGTGTCGAATCCTCCATTCAGGTGAAACCGTCCTACGGTCTGACCGATAATGAGATCGCCACCATGATTCAGGACTCAATGAGTTTTGCTGAGCAGGATGTGAAGGCGCGTATGCTGGCCGAACAGAAAGTCGAAGCCGCACGCGTGCTGGAAAGCCTGAACAGCGCACTCACTGCTGATGCCGCGCTGCTAAGCGCCGCTGAACGTCAGGCCATTGACGATGCCGTCGCACAGTTGATTGCGGTGGCCGAAGGCAATGATGCTGACGCCATAGAACAAGCGATTAAAAACGTTGATAAACAAACCCAGGAGTTTGCCGCTCGTCGTATGGACCAGTCTGTCCGTACTGCGCTGAAAGGCCACTCCGTGGACGAGGTTTAATATGCCAAAGATTGTTTTTCTGCCACATGCGGACCTCTGTCCGGATGGCGCAGTTCTGGAAGCTGAGACCGGCGAAACCATCCTTAACGTTGCCCTGCGTAACGGTATTGAAGTGGAACACGCCTGTGAAAAATCCTGTGCCTGCACAACCTGCCACTGCATCGTCCGCGAGGGGTTTGACTCCCTGGCGGAGAGCACAGAAGATGAAGACGACATGCTGGATAAAGCATGGGGTCTGGAGCCGGAAAGCCGTCTGAGCTGTCAGGCGCGCGTCACCGATGAAGATCTGGTGGTCGAACTTCCGCGTTATACGCTTAACCACGCACGCGAGCATTAATATGGGACTGAAGTGGACAGACAGCCGTGAAATCGGCGAGGCGCTGTACGACGCCAACCCGGATCTCGATCCGAAGACCGTACGCTTCACCGATATGCATCAGTGGATTTGCGATCTGGAAGAGTTTGACGACGATCCCAACGCATCCAATGAAAAAATTCTGGAGGCGATTCTGTTAGTCTGGCTGGACGAAGCAGAATAAAAACGTAACGGGCTGCCTTCAGGCGGCCCGTTTGCTTGTTGCTAATAAGGAAAAATAAAATGACCGAAGCGATGAAGATTACGCTCTCTACTCAGCCTGCCGATGCGCGCTGGGGTGAAAAAGCCACTTACAGCATCAACAACGACGGTATTACCCTGCACCTGAACGGCAGCGACGATTTAGGCCTGATCCAGCGCGCGGCGCGTAAAATTGACGGCCTGGGCATTAAACATGTTTTACTCGACGGCGAAGGCTGGGACACCGATCGCAGCTGGGCCTTCTGGGCCGGTTATAAAGGGCCAAAAGGCAGCCGTAAAATTGAGTGGGCTAATCTGGACGAAGCCGGCAAGCGCGAGCTGGAAAGCCGTCTGACCATTATCGACTGGGTGCGCGACACCATTAACGCCCCGGCGGAAGAGCTGGGTCCGGAACAGCTGGCGCAGCGTGCTGTCGATCTGCTGAGCAAGGTGGCGGGCGACAACGTCTCTTACCGCATCACCAAAGGCGAAGATCTGCGCGAGCAGAACTATATGGGCATCCACACCGTGGGTCGCGGCTCTGAGCGCCCGCCGGTGCTGCTGGCGCTGGACTACAACCCAACCGGCGATAAAGCGGCCCCGGTATTCGCCTGCCTGGTCGGGAAGGGCATTACCTTTGACACCGGCGGCTATAGCCTGAAGCAGAGCGCGTTCATGGACTCCATGAAGTCCGACATGGGCGGCGCGGCGACCATCACCGGTGCGCTGGCCTTTGCCATCACCCGCGGCCTGAACAAACGCGTGAAGCTCTGGCTCTGCTGCGCCGACAACATGGTCAGCGGTAACGCCTTTAAGCTGGGCGACATCATTCGCTACCGCAACGGCAAAAATGTTGAAGTGATGAATACCGACGCCGAAGGCCGTCTGGTGCTGGCGGATGGGCTGATCGATGCATCGGCGCAAAAACCAGAGCTGATTATCGACATGGCGACCCTGACCGGGGCGGCGAAAACCGCGCTGGGCAACGACTACCATGCGCTGTTCAGCTTCGACGATAAGCTGGCAAACCGCCTGCTGGCGAGCGCCGCCGCCGAGAACGAGCCGTTCTGGCGTCTGCCGCTGGCCGAGTTCCACCGCAGCCAGCTGCCGTCGAACTTTGCCGAACTGAACAATACCGCCAGCGCGGCCTATCCGGCAGGGGCAAGCACCGCCGCCGGTTTCCTGTCGCACTTTGTCGAGAACTATCGCGAAGGCTGGCTGCACATCGACTGCTCCGCGACCTACCGTAAAGCGGCGGTTGAACAGTGGTCCGCGGGTGCGACCGGTCTGGGCGTGCGTACCATTGCGAACCTGCTGACGGCAGAGTAATTAGCTTGCCCGGCGGCGCTGCGCTTGCACGGGCCTACGGGTGTTGTAGGCCGGGTAAGCAAAGCGCCACCCGGCGTTTTTTGAAGTAGTGAAACTATGTCAGAAACCAAAAACGAATTAGAAACCCTGCTGGAGAAAGCGGCCACCGAGCCCGCCCATCGTCCGGCATTCTTCCGCGCGCTGCTGGAGTCCACCGTCTGGGTGCCCGGTACGGCGGCGGAAGGCGAGCAGGTTGTTGAGGACAGCGCCCTGGATCTGCTGCACTGGGAAAAAGACGACGGCACCTCGGTGATCCCGTTCTTCTCCTCCCTTGAGGCCTTACAGCAAGCCGTTGAAGATGAGCAGGCGTTCGTGGTGATGCCGGTGCGCACCCTGTTTGAGATGACGCTGGGCGAAACCCTGTTTCTGAATGCCAAACTGCCGACCGGGAAAGAGTTCACCCCGCGTGAAATCAGCCATCTGATTGGCGAAGAGGGCAACCCGCTTAGCACCCAGGAGGTGCTGGAGGGCGGCGAGTCGCTGCTGCTGTCGGAAGTGGCCGAGCCACCGGCGCAGATGATCGACTCCCTGACCACCCTTTTCCAGACCCTCAAGCCGGTTAAGCGCGCGTTTCTCTGCTCCATCAAAGAGCAGGCTGACGAACAGCCGGTACTGCTGATTGGTATCGAGGCGGATGGAGAGATCGACGACATCATTCAGGCCGCGGGCAGCGTGGCGACCGACACCCTGCCGGGCGACGAGCCGATCGATATCTGCCGGGTAGTGGCGGGGGAGAAGGGCATCAGCCACTTTATCACTGAGCACATCACGCCATTCTATGAGCGCCGCTGGGGTGGCTTCCTGCGCGATTTCAAAAACAACCGTATTATCTGAATCTTACGGGGTGGCACTCACCCCGTTGCTTCCAGCAGCAGTAAATCCATCAGCAGCACCAGGTTTGATTCAAACGAGGTCACCCCTGCGGCTTCGGCGGCGAAATGCACCGCTTCGTCGTACAAAGCAAAATGCAGATCCGCCATCCCCGCCAGGCTATTCGCCGACGCGCGGGTAAAAGCCACCACCGTCATCCCCACGTTTTGCGCAATGCGCGCCTTATCCAGAACCTGTTCCGTTTCCCCGCTGCGCGAGACTGCGATGAAGACCTGATAGCGCGAGGCGTTGCTGAGAAAGATATTACGGCTGTCGCCCGGGCCGGAGATAAAGGCCGTCTTGCCCAGCACCTGCAATTTTTTGGTCAGGTACTCGGCAAAAAGATAGGAAAAGCCCGCCCCGTAGAGAAAGAAGCTCTCTTTTTCCCGCAGCAGTTCGGCAAAATAGTGGCGCTTTTGCGCCGTCGCCCACTGAAAGGTCTGCTGATAGTTGGCGATAAACTGATTGAACAGCGCGGGCAACTCCGCAGGCTGACGGCTTTCGGCGGCAATGTGCGGCGTGTCGCTCAACAGCTGCTTGCAGTGCCAGATGAACTCGCTAAAGCCGCTAAACCCCAGCTTGCGGCAGAGGCGCATAATGGTGGCGGTAGAGACAAAGGTCGCCTGCGCCAGCTCCCGCACCGTGATCTGGCCCACCAGCAGTGGATGCCCGGTCAGATGGGCCAGCACGCGATACTCCGCGCGGGTCAGGGTCTCCCCGCGCGATAACAATGTCGCCAGGCGGTTATCCATTACTGCGCCGGTTCAACCGGCAGATCGTCCCGGGCACCCCATTCACTCCACGCCCCGTCGTAGAGCGTCACGTCGGTTTTGCCGAGGGTAGCCAGCGCCAGGATCACCACACAGGCGGTGACGCCCGAGCCGCAGCTGGCGACGACTGGCTGATGCAGATCCACACCCTGACGGGCAAAAATCTCACGCAGCTCATCGGTGGTTTTCAGCTCGCCTTCAAACACCAGATCGCCCCAGGGCACGTTACGTGCGCCAGGGATATGGCCGCGCTTAAGACCAGGCCGCGGCTCGTCGGCCTCGGCGTTAAAGCGCGGGGCAGGGCGGGCATCGACAATCTGCGCGGTCTGTTCGTGGCTGGCCAGCAGCACGTCGGTGACGCGCTTGATCGCTCCGGCATCGAAGGTGGCTTCAAAATCGCTGTCCGGCAGGGAAACATCGCCCTGCTGGAGCGGGAGCTCCGCCCGCTGCCAGCCCGCAAGCCCGCCCGCCAGAATCGACACTTTTTCCACGCCGAAGGTTTTCAGCATCCACCACGCCCGTGGTGCGGAGAAGAGATTCCCTTCATCATAAATCACCAGATGCTTATCGTGGCTGACGCCCAGCTCGCGCATGGCGACCGCAAACGCTTCCGGGCGCGGCATCATGTGCGGCAGGGGAGAGGTATGATCGGAGAGGGCTTCAATATCAAAAAATACCGCCCCCGGCAGATGCCCGGCGCGGTATTCCGCGGGAACGTCACGATGCTCCTGACCCGGCGGCGCCATGCGCGCGTCGAGGATCTGGACTTCAGGATCGTCACTGTGCTCAATCAGCCAGTCGGCTGCGACAAAATATGAGGTGGACATGGTTGCCTCCATAAATGAATCCAATAATGGATTGTCGGTGTTTTTTCTGACACCGACAAGGGAACCACGTTCAACTCGCGAGCAAGCCCTTATTTTTTCACCGCTTCTCCGTCCTGCCACGCTTTTTGCAATGCAGGCCAGTATTCACGGTTAGCTTCGATCATCTCGTCCAGAATGGCTTTGGCATGCTCCATGGTTGGCACGGTGCGGTTCAGGGTGAACGCCTGCAACGCTTTCTCGTAGCTGCCTTCGATGGTGGCCTCTACCAGCAGCTGCTCCGAGGCCAGCTGTTGTTGCAGCAGGGTCTGGTGGAACAGCGGTACCTGGCCGATGCGGATCGGCTCTGGCCCTTCGCTTGTGATATAGGCCGGTACTTCAACCATAGCGTCATACGGCAGATTAGTAATCGCCCCGCGGTTTTCCACCATCACCAGATGGCGCTGACGCAGGTTAAACGCCAGCGAGCGGGCCACATCCACGATAAACTCGCCGTGTACCCCCACGTGGAACGCATCCGGCAGGATCCCGGTCTGTTTATACTCTTCCGCAGCCGCAAACAGCTTTTTCTCGCGACCGTTCATCACTTCGTTGGCGCGGGTATAGTCCGGGTTCTGGTGCTCCACGATCTGGTTTGGCATCAGGTAGTACTGCAGATAGGGGTTCGGCAGATACTCCGGGAAGTTATCCATGATCGGCTTGATGTTACGCCAGGTTTTCACCCAGGATGGATCGGAGTGCTGCGGGTCGGTTTTAGCCGCATCTTCCGTCAGCAGGCCAAATCTGGCGACATGGCGACGCAGCTCCGGCAGTTTGTCCTCGCCATCCACCAGCACGCGGGTAAACCAGCCGAAGTGGTTCAGACCGAAGTAATCCACCTCCAGCTTGTGACGATCCACGCCCAGAATGGCCCCCATATTGCGCATCGCCGCGACCGGCATATCGCAGATGTTCAGCACCCGGGCGTCAGGACGCAGGCGGCGCACCCCTTCCGCAACGATAGCCGCCGGGTTGGAGTAGTTAACGATCCACGCTTTTTCATGCGCATAGCGCTCAACCATGTCGATCAGTTCAACCATCGGCAGGATTGTGCGTAAGCCATACGCCAGCCCGCCAGGGCCGCAGGTCTCCTGGCCAACCACGCCGTGACGCAGCGGGATCTTCTCATCCTGCTCGCGCATTTTGTACTGACCCACGCGCATCTGGGCGAAGACAAAATGGGCGCCGCTGAAGGCCACTTCCGGGTCGCTGGTGACGGTGAATTTGATGCTCTGACTGTGATCGCGAATCACCTTCTCCACCACCGGCGCGATGGTATCCTGCCGCGCGGCGTCGATGTCGTAGAGGCGAATTTCCGCCAGCGGGAATTTGTCCAGCTGCACCATCAGGCTTTTCACAATCCCGGGCGTATAGGTGCTGCCGCCGCCGGCGATAGAGAGAATGAATGGGGGTGTAATCATGTTTATCTCCTTCAGAGAACCGTCTCGACCGCTTCTCGCATTTTTTTGACATGCAGCCCGTAGACCACCTGAACGTTATTGCCCTGCTTGATGATGCCTTTCGCGCCCGTCGCCTTGAGCCGCGGCTCGTCGATGACGGCGACATCCTTAACCGTGACGCGCAGGCGGGTGTAGCAGTTGTCCACTACCTCGATGTTTTCACGTCCGCCGAGGCCGACCACAATCGCCTCGCCCAGGCCATCATTGCTGCCCTTCGCCTGATACTCCTGCTTGCTGTACAGACGGGTCTCCTGATCTTCCTCCTCGCGTCCCGGCGTTTTCATGCGGAAATGCAGGATCAGGAAGCGGAAGACAACGAAGTAGACGGTGAACATGATCAGCCCGACCACGATGTACATCGGCCAGTTAGACTTCTCAGTGCCCAGCGGCAGGTTATAGAGAATAAAATCGATGATGCCGTTGGCGCCGATGGCGTGAACGCCGAACAGGGAGAAGAGCATCATGCCAATCCCGGTCAGCACCGCATGCACCACAAACAGCAGCGGGGCGACAAACAGGAAGGAGAACTCAATGGGTTCGGTAACGCCCACCAGCAACGAGGTGAGCGCCGCCGGGATCAGAATCGCTTTCGCCGCGGCTTTACGCTCCGGTTTCGCGGTGACATACATCGCCAGCGCGGCGGCAGGCAGGCCAAACATCTTGCTGATACCCCGGGCATCCCAGACCACGGTGCTGCTGAGCTGCTTCACATCCGGGCAGGCCATCTCGGCGAAGTAGATATTACGCGCGCCCTGGTAGGTAGCGCCGCAGACCTCCTGGGTACCGCCCAGTTCGGTATAGAGGAAAGGGGTATAAACCAGATGGTGCAGGCCGGTCGGCACCAGGATGCGCTCAAGGAAGCCGTAAATCGCCACCCCAAACGGTCCGGAACCTTTTATTGCTAAGGCCATCGTGCTGATCCCGTGCTGGGCAAACGGCCACAGCTCGCTCATCACCACCCCCAGTAACATCGAGACCGGAAGCATAATAATGGCGACAAAGCAGTGGCCGGAGTAGATTGCCATGGCGCCGTTAAACTGCACCCCGGAGTATTTGTTATACAGGTAGCCCGACAGCGCCCCGGTGAGGATCCCGGCGAACACGCCCATCTCCAGCACCTGTACCCCCAGCACCATGCTCTGTCCGGCGGCTTTCATCTGCTCCGCAGGGGCCAGCGCGCCCTGCAGATTCAGGGTCACGTTCATGGCGTTGATAAACACCACAAAGGTCACCAGACCAATCAGCGCCGCGTAACCTTTGTCACGTGTTGCCAGACCAATGGGAATCCCCACGGCGAACACCAGCGCGAGGTTAACAAGCACCGAGACGGCGGATTTTGAAATCAGCTGGCCGATGCTCTGGATCAGTGGATGGCCGAGGAATGGCAGATAGCCGGCAAGACCACCGTTACCCAGCACGTTTCCAAAGGCAATAAACAGACCGACAATCGGCAGGATAAGTACCGGTCCGTATAATGATTTTCCGAAATTTTGTAGGGCGTTCACGGCTCGTTTCATCATGTTCTCTCTTATTGAACCGCGCACTCAAGGTGCGTCTGAGAGTAAAACTAGCAGTGGGAACGCCGGTTTATCCATATATCTTCTTGTTTTAAAAACAAATGACGTTAAAGGTTACATGTAACCTTATGCGCTGTGATCGCCGTAGCAGCGGAATTTTTAATGCTGATAATTATTTTGCGAGGTGCTGTCCGTAATTGGATTGAGTGCTTTTGTATTAATGAAACTTGCGGATAATACTTACCCCGACGACGACCAACAGGCCCGAGAGGCCAGGGATAAAGGATGAAACCGTTTCGCTTCGCCGCACTTTCATTAGCGCTGCTCACTTCACTGGCGCTTATCGGCTGTGACAACAGTGACGATAAGCCCAAACCCCAGGCGCCCGCTGCGGCGGCTGCATCCACCACACAACCGACTGTCCCGGCGAAGCCTGACGGCGCCACGCTGGAAAAACTGGCAGCGCAGAGCCAGGGCAAGGCGCTGACCCTGCTGGATGCTTCAGAGCTCCAGCTCGACGGCGCGGCAGCCCTGGTGCTGACCTTCTCGGTTCCCCTCGATCCCGCCCAGGATTTCGCCCGTACCGTGCACGTGGTGGATAAAAAAAGCGGCAAGGTTGATGGGGCATGGGAGCTGGCGCCTAATCTGAAGGAGCTGCGCCTGCGCCATCTGGAGCCAAACCGGAATCTGGTGGTCACCGTCGAGAGCGGGCTGCTTGGGCTGAATAAAGCTACGCTGGGCAGCGATATCGAAAAAACCATCACCACCCGCGATATTGAGCCGACCGTGGGCTTCGCCAGCCGCGGCTCGCTGCTGCCGGGCAAGGTGGTGGAAGGGTTGCCGGTAATGGCGCTGAACGTAAACAACGTCGATGTGAATTTCTACCGGGTCAAACCCGAGTCCCTGGCCGCGTTCGTCAGCCAGTGGGAGTACCGCAGTTCGCTTACCAACTGGGAATCCGACAATCTGCTGAAGATGGCCGATCTGGTCTATACCGGCCGCTTCGACCTTAACCCGGCGCGCAATACCCGCGAGAAACTGCTGCTGCCGCTGGCGGAGATCAAGCCGCTACAGCAGGCGGGGGTCTACATCGCGGTGATGAATCAGGCCGGGCACTATAACTACAGCAACGCCGCCACGCTCTTTACCCTCAGCGATATTGGTCTCTCCGCCCACCGCTACCATAACCGGCTGGATATTTTTACCCAGAGCCTGGAGAACGGCGCGGCGCAGTCGGGCATTGAGGTGCTGCTGCTCAACGATAAAGGGCAGACGCTGGCCCAGGCGTCGAGCGATGCCGACGGTCACGCGACGTTGCAAACAGATAAAGCGGCCGCGCTGCTTCTCGCCCGTAAAGAGGGGCAGACCACGCTTTTGGATCTCACCCTTCCGGCACTGGATCTGGCGGAGTTTGCCATCTCCGGCGCGCCAGGCCTGAACAAGCAATTCTTTATGTTTGGTCCGCGCGATCTCTATCGCCCGGGCGAAACGCTGATCCTCAACGGCCTGCTGCGCGACAGCGACGGCAAACCGCTGCCCGACCAGCCGGTGAAGCTGGAGGTATTACGCCCGGACGGCCAGGTGGCACGTACCGTGGTCAGCCAGCCGGAAAACGGTCTCTATCGCTTTAACTATCCCCTTGATAGCGGGGCGCAGACCGGCATGTGGCATGTGCGCGCCAGTACCGGCGATAACCAGCAGCGGATGTGGGATTTCCACGTCGAAGATTTTATGCCAGAGCGCATGGCGCTGAATCTTACCGGGCAAAAAGCGCCGGTTGCGCCGCAGGATGATGTCGCGTTCGACGTGACGGGGTATTACCTGTACGGCGCTCCCGCCAACGGCAACAGCCTGCAAGGACAGCTCTTTTTACGCCCACTGCGTGACGCCGTGGCCGCACTGCCGGGCTTCCAGTTTGGCGATATCGCCGAAGAGAACCTGAGCCGCAGCCTCGACGAAGTGCAGCTGACCCTGGACGAACAAGGGCAGGGTCAGGTGACCAGCGAAAGCCAGTGGAAAGAGACGCACTCCCCGCTGCAGGTTATTTTGCAGGCCAGCCTGCTGGAGTCCGGCGGACGTCCGGTGACCCGCCGGGCGGAACAGGCCGTCTGGCCAGCGGCCACCCTGCCGGGCATCCGTCCGCAGTTCGCCAGCAAAGCGGTCTATGACTACCGCACCGATACCACCGTCAACCAGCCGATTGTGGAGGAGAACAGCCAGGCCGGGTTCGATATTGTCTACGCTGATGCCAGCGGAGCGAAAAAAGCCGTTTCTGGTCTGCAGGTTCGCCTGATCCGCGAACGTCGGGACTACGCCTGGACCTGGTCGGAAAGTGACGGCTGGCAGTCGCAGTTTGATCAAAAAGATCTGATCGAAGGCGAGCAGGCGCTGGATCTGGCCGCGGACGAAACGGGCAAAGTGAGCTTCCCGGTGGAGTGGGGCTCCTACCGTCTGGAGGTGAAAGCCCCGGATGAGGCGGTGAGCAGCGTGCGCTTCTGGGCGGGCTACAGCTGGCAGGATAACAGCGACGGCTCCGGCGCGGCCCGGCCAGATCGCGTCACCCTGAAGCTGGACAAACCGGCCTATCAGCCAGGGGATACCATCAAGCTGCACATTGCCGCCCCGGCGGCAGGTAAAGGCTACGCGATGATCGAATCCAGCGAAGGGCCGTTGTGGTGGAAAGAGATTGACGTCCCGGCTGAAGGGCTGGATATGACGATCCCGGTAGATAAAGCCTGGAAACGCCACGATCTTTACCTCTCCACGCTGGTGGTTCGCCCCGGCGATAAATCCAAATCGGCCACGCCAAAACGAGCTGTGGGCTTGCTGCATCTGCCGATGGGCGATGAGAACCGTCGCCTGAGCATCGCCCTGGAAAATCCGCCCAAAATGCGTCCTGACCAGATGCTGACGGTGAAAGTGAAAGCCAGCGTGAAAGAGGGGACGACCCCGCAGAAAATTAACGTGCTGGTTTCGGCGGTGGACAGCGGCGTACTCAACATTACCGATTACGTCACCCCGGATCCGTGGCAGGCGTTCTTTGGCCAGAAGCGCTATGGCGCGGACATCTACG